>JBJTWS010000090.1:0-5551 GCA_046081905.1 Synechococcus sp.
GGCACAGCTACAGCGTCCGAGGCACAAGGCGAGGCCTTGATTCCGGCTCAATGGCCAAGAGCATGGGCCACTCACTGCAGACCCACTGCCAACACTACCCATGGGCCGAAAAGTCCAGTACGGAAGCAGCTTTTGCTGCCGCAGCCGCCCAGCTTGTCGCGCGCTGAAGCGACAAAGCCGGACCAAGCGCGTTAAATCCTGCTAGGCTGACTGTCAGGCCTGCGGATCAATCCGCCGGGCCGCTTGGTCGCCATCAGCCAGCGCTCTCTGGCGAGGCCTCGCGGCTCGTTAAGTGATCACCCATGAGAGCGAAACAGAACCCAACCGAACAAGGCCGCTCTGTTTCGCTTTCTATGCAATGCACCTACAAGCACCCTGGGTGACCCAGCGCGAAGCCGCTGTGGCCCTACGCATCAGCGAGCGCACGCTATTGCGCCTGCGGACTGAAGGCCTGCTGGCAGCCGGGCAATGCTGGGTCCGCAAGATCCCCAGCAACGCAAACAGCCACGTTCTCTACAACCTTCCAGCTTGCGAGCACAGGCTGTCAGCAGCTACAGCCGCCGCGCATCTAGAGCAAGACCACCTGGGCCACCGAGCACTGGAGGCCGTGGCATGAAAAAAGCCGCCATGGCGGGCGGCCTCGGGGAAGACTCTCAACTCACCCTAGGCAAGCCTGCAGACCACCTGCCCTGTCTTATCGACGGATTGGACAGGGACTCGCCTGAGTCTTGGACAGCGACAGAGGCGCGAGACAGCAACGCGAGCGAACCAGTCTCAACGCAAGGCCCAAACCCCAGCGGTGGCGGTGGCGTTGGCGGCGGTGAGACAACTCAAGCGCCCCTCGCACTGCATCATGAACAGGTACGCAATGCCGGCTTCAAGGGCAGGCCTGCGCGGTCTTTCAAGCCAGGCGACTGGATTCACCACGTCACCAAGGGACTGGGCGAGGTGCGACGCATCCCATCGGTAGCCGGTGCGGAAGGTGTTGCTGTTGAGGTTCGCTTCCAGGGGCAGTCAGCTGATGCCACCGTCGCTTGCGTGGAGCTGCAGAAAGCCGAGGCGCCACGCGCTGGTGAGCGCGACTCAGGGCAATGTCTGATCCAACTGGGGCAGTTAGCGGCTGACAGCAAAACCGCCAAGATCGTCAGGAAGGCCACAGCCGCCAGCGCGGATGGCGCCATTGCGGCCAAGGCCATCAGGCTGACGCCCGCGCAGGTGATGAAAAGACTTCAAGAGGAAGTCGGCATCCTGCGGCTCGACACCCGCTCGCAAGAGATCACCGCTGGCGGGGTGACGATGAGCGGCAACGCCATTGCGCGGCTCTACCTGCAACTGAGCAGCAGCGCCGAATCCTGGCCCAAGGAGGCCACCTACGACGCGGCGGTGCTGCTGGCTGAGCAAAACGCCTTTGATCCAGTAGCCGACTACCTGAATGGCAATACAGCCGCACCGCTGCCGATGGAGCAGTGGCAGCGACTGGATCAGTGCCTGCTCGGCATTGATGACCCGATCGCCGCAGCGTTCCTGCCGCGTTACTTGATTGCCGCCGTTGCCAAGACCTTTGAGCCCGGCTGCGACTTCAGGCAGACACCCGTGATGGTGGGGCCCCAGTGGATCGGCAAGACAGCACTGGGGCGCATCCTGTTTGGCGCGCAGCACTTCATCAGTGGAGTGGGCGATCTGGGAAAGGACGCCCTGGAGCGTTGCCACACAGCCTGGGGGATCGAGCTGGCCGAGCTGGATGGCATCACCCGCCGCAGTGACCAGGAAGCTCTAAAGGCGTTCCTGAGTGAAACCAGCGACAGCTGGCGCAGCCCATACGACAAAGCAACCGAGCGCCGCCCGCGGCGGTTCCTGTTCTGGGGAACCAGTAACGGCGCTGCGCTCAGGGACACCACTGGCAACACCCGCTTTGTCTGCATCCCCGTTGAGCAGCCGCTGCCACTGGACTGGGCAGAGCAGAACCGCGCCGCCATCTGGAGCCGTGCTGTTGAGCAATACCGAGCGGGTGTGAGCTGGCAGGAGTGTGACGCCGCCGAGCGCAGCGCCATTGCTGACAGGAACGACAACTATCAGGAGCAGGATCCGTGGCTGCCGGTGGTGATGCAGCACCTAGAGCACAGCGCAGCTGAGCAACGGCTGCCGGTGCAGGTGCCTGAGCTCCTGACCCGTATCGGCATGCCCCGCGAGCGGCAAGGCACAAGGGAAGCCAAGCGGGTGCAACAACTTGCCGAATCACTGGGATGGCTGCAGGACCGGCGGCAAGTGGGCGGCAAGCGGCAGAAGGGACTGTGGCCCGCTGCCACACCAGTGCCACACCAGTGCCACACCAGCAAACCCCAACCAGCACAGCGGTTCTGAGCCTGCTGCCACACCTGCCACACCAAAACCAAAAGAGTTACCTACAGAGGGTGAGCAACAGCTGCAGCCGCAGCAACACCACCCGCGCGTAGGTACTTATGGGCAAGTTGGTGTGGCAGGTGTGGCATTTGCCCCAGATGCCAACCAGCGCAGTGGTTCTGGTGGTGTGGCACGGGGTGGCAGTGGTGTGGCACTTGCCCAAGGTGGTGTGGCAGCAGCACCCGCCACCATCCCCGGCTTCATTGCCCCAGCGCCTGCACTCGTGGGCTCTGGCGCTGATGCCTTTGATGACGGTGATGATCCGGCATGGCCGCGCAGAGCCGCTTAGCTGCTGCTCTGCGCGCAATGCAATGACGCAGGACAGTTTCAGTGAGACGATGAGTCTCAGTGACCGCCACGACAGCGATCTGAGCCGGGTGACAGCCCGGCTTTTTCGTGCTCACGTTGAGGGCATGGCCAAACCAGGGAGCGACGTTTGTCCAGTCTCCCCAGTCCCATCAGCACCCGCTCAGCTGGCACACCGAGCAACCTATGGCGGTGTTTGCACATCACCCCAGATCGTTGTTCATCCGGTCTGGGGCTTCACTCATCCCGCCGGACGCCTGCGATCACGCAGCGCAGCTGCAGGCCGTCTGCCTCGCCACTGAGCAGCCAGCCGAGCTCAAACGTCCGCACGGTGAGCACACCGAACGCCGCGAGCTTCGCGGATGCCTTGGCCAGCACAGCACCGTTCAATCGCAAGTCGGCCACCTGCTCACCTGCAGGGAACACCGGCAGGCGAACCGGGCGCTCAGCATCCGCCAAGGGCATTGAAACGGCCAACGTCGCGGACTGTTCGTAGAGCCTCAGCGTGGCCAGGTGGTCATCGCTGAGCACAACCGAAGCGTGCTCAGCCTTCAGCCGGCACAGCGCCATCCGCAGCGCACGGACCGGCAGCATGATCGCGGCCGTGGCCTGGCCTTCGCAGACAATCTCAGCGCCGATCGTGCCGCTGGCTGCCGTCACAACCACTTGGCCGTCGTCATCGCCGGGAACGATGCTGACGTGATCGAGGCCGTCGTCGGATCCCGCGAACGGCGCCACAACCCGCAGCGCCGCTGCCGGCAGTTCGCATAACGGTGTTGGTGCCGCACTGATCGCCGATTGCGTCATCACGTTTGCGTCATACTGTGCAAACTAGGTTAGTTGCATCGTGATGATGTTGGCCACCGTTGATGATGACGCGCCGAAGCCGCCGTGCCCGCTTGATGACTGGGCATCAGCTCAGGCGCGTCGCGCGCTGCTGCTGAGCCTTGACGTAGGCCACCACCGCGAAGACACGGGCGCGATGCCTTCCGAACCCTGGCCCGTTGAGATCCACGGATGACTGACCTCGACACCCTGATTGACGAACAGCACCGCGCTGCAGAATCTGCAGAAGAGCGTGCTGTTCAGGTGCAACAGCGCCTGCGCATGGTGCCCGGCATTGATGCCTGGCTTAGCCGTCACAGGCGGAACTACGGAATGGCGCCGAACCCGTGGCGCGATGGGAACCTCACCGCGCAAGGCCTGATTCAACGGGCCGATCCAGGGCTTGCGCACTTCCTCGCCCGTGATGCTGGCAAGGCCTTGACTGCACCGGACTACGAACGGCAGCAGCAGCAGGAACGCCGCAATCAGCAGCTCCGCGAGATGGAGCTGGCAACCGAGGCCATGCGTCAGCGCAATGCCGCCAAACGCCGCACTCACGAGGATGCAGCGCGGTTCGGTGCGTGGAACAGCTTTACCGGGAGCTGGCGCTGATGGCGATTGAGAAGGTCAAGCTGGCCGCACGGTGCCCAGTCGCCGCGTACGGGTGGCTGTATCTGCAGGCGCCGGAAGCGCAGCTGCTGGCCCGTGGCCCGCAGCAGGCGCACCCCGACCCGAAGGTGAGCGGCCAGAACCCTGCCTACACCACCTGGGGCCGTGAGCAGCTGCAGCGGATCTGCCCGGGCAGCGAGTTCTACCAGCAGCAGATCGAACAGCGCCGCGTTGAGCTGGAGCGCGAACGTCGCATGGCAGCTGCAGCGGTGAACAGCGCCGTTGCCGATCTCGACCGGCTGGAGGTGGCCCTGGCCGACCTTGACGACCTGCTGGAGGTGCAATGAACCTGCTCGACTGCGCCACCCGCGACGCCGTGCCAGATGCGGCAGAGCTGCGCCATCGGCTGCGGATGGTGCATCACCTCGCCGTGTGCGTCATCAAGACCACAAAGGGCATCCCAGCCGCCAAGCGGCGCCAGCTGATCGCTGCTCTGGACAGCGAGCTGGCTGATCTCGGGCTCTGATGGCAGGCAAGGCATCCCCGCGACTGATACGCCAGCAGCGGCACCAATTCGCTGCTGAGCAGCTGGCCAAAGGGCAGCCATTCAGCACGGTGGTTTCCTCCGTTGCCGATCAGTGGGGGTGCAGCCGCCGCCAAGCCCGCAACGTGGTGAATCAGGCTCTGCAGGAGCTGGTTGAAGACACCGACGCGATCCAGATCAACCAGCTCTGGAGCGACAACATCCGCCGCCTGCAGCGGCTGGCGATGCGTGCTGAGCAGTGCGGACAGTTCGCTGCTGCCGTAGGCGCCGTGCGTTCGCTGCATGAGTTCGCGGTGGCGCCGAACGTGCACAAGATCCAGCGGGACTGTGGCTGGCGTGCCTGACTTGCGGCAACAGTCATTCCGACTGACTAGCCGCCTAGGCGGCTGTGCTGGGCGGCTGGCGACCGCCTAGCTCACTGCAAACTCACCCTGCAGAAGTTGACAGCTAAAAACGCCAAGCATTCTTGGCGGTTTCCAGGATGCGACCAAGTTCTATAGCACAGTATATGTTAATAATTGGTGTTAAGCAAAAATCTATCACCCCCCTTTCAACACTCGCAGCCTTTTCTTTGGCTTGTTGGGCCGGACCTGCGGAAGCAGGCTGAGCAGGAATCGCGGTCAAGGTCAGTGCAAAGGCCGCTGCTGCTAGGGAGAGGCGCTTTGATTTCATGGGTGCGATGCAGTTGATAACTTCATAGCACCGCATTTGGCACCCGGCATTGCAAGGAGGATTCTGCCGTCGTTTTGCCGTCACCGGCTGCCGTCAGGTTGACCTAGGACGCAACGCGAGCAACAGAGATCCGTTGCGCTGGAGTCGTTTTCAAGAATCGGGGCGACAGGATTCGAACCTGCGACCTAGTGCTCC
>JBJTWS010000091.1:0-4235 GCA_046081905.1 Synechococcus sp.
AGTCAGCTTCTGGAATCCCAGCAGGGGCGCTGCTCATCTCAAGCCGTCTCCATCTGAGATCCAAGCAGGAATCAGGCGGCTGTCAAGCATTTAGCGGAGCCGCTCGCCACCCGGCACTGTCCCGCCCCCTGAACGAATACAACTCAATTACCGCCATGGCTCCTTCGATGCCCGCAATCATGCAGGCATTGCTGGTGGCGACCATTTTCGCGGTGGTGATCTCTGAGGCCACCTTCACAATCTTGCTTGGCTTGCCGGCACTGTCTTCCACCAGCATGTAGGTGGCCTGCAGCCAGAGCTCCCGCCCGCCCTTCCCGATTCGCTTGAATTCGGCAGTCTTGCTGTGTCCGCTGGCGAGGGATCTCCAGAACTCCTTGTATTCCTCCGATTGCGAATAGGCGGGTTCCACGAAGATCCTGTGGTGCTTGCCAATCACTTCCTCCAGTTCGTAGCCCATGATCTCCAGAAATTTCTGGTTGGCGGAAAGGATCTCGCCTTCCAGGGAGAAGGTGGCCATTGCCAGCGATTCCGAAATCGCCCCCATCAGCGCCTTCGCGTCTCCCGCCGCCATACCCTTGCCCATGGTGTCGCAGCCCGTCGCCGGGCTCTCAGGACCTTCCTCTGCAACGTAGACACGCGGACCGCCCTTGGCAGTGCCGCGGCTTCACACCATCCGCTCGGGCTTCACCCAGTGGTCGAACTCCTCGGCCGTGAGCTCGCCCAGCACCAGGGCGGCCTCCTTCAGGCTGAGCTGGTGGTTGTGGGCGTGCTTGGCGATGGCGCAGGCGCGGTCGTAGCCGATCGCGGGGGTCAGCGCCGTGACCAGCATCAGGCTCTGGTCGAGCAGGGTCCCGATCCGGCCCTCATCGGGCTTCAGGCCCACCAGGCAGTGCTCGCGGAAGCTGGAGCAGGCGCCGGCCAGCAGCTCGATGCTCTCGAGCACGTTGTGGGCGATCAGGGGCTTGAACACATTGAGCTCGAAATTGCCCTGGCTGGCGGCCATCTGCAGGGCGGCGTTGTTGCCCATCACCTGCACCGCCACCATGGTGAGGCTCTCGCACTGGGTGGGATTCACCTTGCCGGGCATGATCGAGGAGCCCGGTTCGTTTTCCGGCAGGATCAACTCCCCCAGGCCGCAGCGGGGGCCGCTGCCGAGCCAGCGGATGTCGTTGGCGATCTTCATCAGGCTCCCCGCCAGCACCGTAAGGGCTCCGTGGGCGGCGGCCAGGGGCTCATGGCCCGCCAGGGCCTGGAACTTGTTGGGCGCACTGGTGAAGGGCAGCCCGATCCGCTCGCGCAGCCGCTCCGCCACCTTCTCGCCGTAGCCGCGCGGTGCATTCAGCCCCGTGCCCACGGCGGTGCCGCCGATCGCCAGCTGGTGCACCTGCGGCAGGCTGGCCTGCAGGGTCTCGAGCCCCAGCGCCAGCTGGGCGGCGTAGCCGCCGAACTCCTGGCCGAGGCTGAGGGGCACCGCATCCTGCAGATGGGTGCGGCCGATCTTGAGGATGGCGGCGTAGGCCTCGCTCTTGCGGCGCAGCTCCTCGATCAGGGCGGTGAGTGCCGGGATCAGCCTCCGCTCCAGCCCCACGGCCACGGCCACGTGCAGGGCGGCCGGGAAGGTGTCGTTGCTCGACTGGCTCAGGTTCACATGGTCGTTCGGGTGCACCGGGCTCTTGCTGCCCAGTACGCCCCCGGCCCGGGCGATCGCCCGGTTGGCGATCACCTCGTTGACGTTCATGTTCGTCTGGGTGCCGGAGCCCGTCTGCCACACCCGCAGGGGGAATTCGCCATCGAGATGGCCGCGGGCGACCTCCTCGGCGGCGGCCACGATCGCCTCGGCCAGCTCAGGGGCCAGCTTGCCCTCGGCGCGGTTCACCTCGGCGCAGGCGGCCTTGAGCTCGCCGAAGGCATGCACCACCTCCAGCGGCATCCGCTGCCCGAAGGGGAAGTAGCGCAGCGAGCGCTGGGTCTGGGCGCCCCAGAGGCGCTCGGCCGGAACCTCCACCGCGCCGAGGCTGTCGGTTTCGCGGCGGGAGCCGCGGAGGGTTTCGGTGGCGGTGGTCATCGGGAACGGGCGGGAAGCGGGGAACAACTCAGCGGGAGGGCACCACTTCGGCGTTGAGCTCGTTGAAGCTCACGGTGCTGCCGGCGCCTTCGCCCTCCGGCAGCGGGATGCCGGTGGCCTGGCTCACGGCGCGGTTGATCTTCGCCAGCTCCACCTGACCCTCCGCATCCAGCAGGACCGTGCCGTTGCCATCGAGCACCACCACCTGCGGCACCTGGCCCCGCCAGTAGTGGGCCGGATCGGTGGGGCCGCCATCGGAGCGGTTCTGGAGCGGATCGGTGACCAGGGGCAGCAGGTCGATGCGGTTGCCCCAGAGCCGCTGCAACTCAGACACCACCGGCGAGAACTGCTTGCTCACGGCCGAATCATCGAGGTAGTAGATCACCACCGAGGGCCGGTGGGCGGCGAGGGCATCGGCCAGGGTGTTGCGGGGTGGCACCAGGGAGCCGTTGCCGGCATACAGGGCGTAGATGTTGCCGTCGTAGTTGTCGTTGGTGAGGGAGGCCGCCGCGCCGCCGGGGGCCCCCAGCAGGCCGAGGCTGAGCACCAGCAGCGCCGCCAGGCCGGCGAGGACGCGGCGGAGGGGGGCCAGCGGGGAGCCGGGGAGGGAAGCGCGCAGGGCCGGGGACGACAACGGGGCAGGGCAGGTGGCGCCATTGTGGCGCCTGCCCCCGCGGCCTCCGGGTTCAGGCTCAGCTGCGCCCCAGGCTGCGGCCCATCCCCTGCAGGATCCCGCGGCCGATCAGGCCCAGGCCCCGCCCCACCACCTGGGTCAGCAGCACCACCACCAGATCGCCGATCCGGCGCACCAGCGCCTGCAGTTGCGGTGCCAGGGCATCGCGGGCCTCCAGCAGCAGCGTGATCAGCTGCGGCCACCAGCCCAGCCTGCCCAGCTCGGCGTCGCGCGGTTCGGTGAGCGCCAGGGTGTCGATGGCGCCCGCCTGGAGGCGATACAGCTGGCGGCGGCTCTCGTAGAGCTGCACCGGCCGCTCGAACCACTCGCTCCAGCGTTGCTGGGCGTTCAGCTGATTGCGCAGCTTCTCCAGGTTGCGGGTGGCGAGCAGCTCCGGGCGCAGCAGGTAGCGGCGCAGTTCGGGCCAGGCGCCGCAGCAGGCCAGCACATCGAGGCAGATGCGCTCGGCGTTGCGCACCAGCCAGTTGCTCACCAGCAGCTCCAGGTGCAGCAGCGCCAGCGGTTCATCGGGGGGCAGCAGTCGGCCCTCCACCATCACCGGCTGGGCCTGCACCAGGCTGGAGAGCATCACCTGCGGATCCGGCAGCTCGGGGTCGTCGCCGGCCAGATCGGCGCTGGCCAGCAGGGTGTCTACCACCGGCTGGAGGCGCCCGTCGCAGGGGAGCTGCACGTAGCTGCCGGCCATGTGACGCAGGGCCTCGCGGCGCAGCTCGCTCTGCCACTCCCGCCAGCTCTGCTGCAGGGCCACGCCCCGCTGGTTGTCGTGGACCAGCCGCTGCCGCAGCCGGTCGAACTGATCCAGCAGCGCCAGCAGCAGGTCTTCCCGCCGGCTGGGATGGAGCCCCTCCAGGGCCAGCAGCAACCCGCTGCGGTTCGCCAGTTCGGCCCGGCAGGCCTGCTGCAGGCGTTCGCGGATCGCCAGCCACACGCCGCTGGCATCCCGCTGGCGCAGGGTGAGGCTGGTGCCGCCGCTCGCCACCAGAGCCCCTCCCGGCTCCTCCCGGATCACGGCTGGCGGCTCGGGGATGCCCTCCTGGCTCCAGGCCATCTGGCCCGGGCCCCACAACCACAGCAGCAGCTGCCGGGCGGCCCGCAGCTCCCGCTCGCGACCCTCCAGCAGCAACTGCAGCAGCGGGTTTTCCGGAGGAGGGCTGAGCAGGTCCCGGCAGGCCGCGAGGTCGGCATCGATCTGCTGCAGGCCGCTGAGCAGCAGCCACTGGCCCAGCCCCAGCACCTCGGGGCTGGGCGTCTGGGCCGCGGATTCGTTGCCTTCGGGCTCGAGGTGCACCATCCGCCCGCCGGCCAGCAGGGTGGCGATCGCCTCCTGCAGCCGCTCGGGCTCGGGCTCCTGCAGCAGCCCCTGGGCCGGCAGGGCCAGCAGCCGCTCCCGCGCCCAGGGGCAGCGGGGGGGGGGGAAGAAAAAACGGGGGGCCGAGGGTCCCCACTCCCTCCGCAATAACCAACCCGCCCCACCCA
>JBJTWS010000092.1:0-3845 GCA_046081905.1 Synechococcus sp.
CGGTCTCTCCGTCGATGAGCTCAAGGCATTCCTGCAGGAGCAGATGCGCAACGCCTATGACCTCAAGGAGGGCCAGGTGGAGCAGCAGCGTCCCGGGCTCATGCGGGAGGCGGAACGCTTCTTCATTCTCCAACAGATCGACACACTCTGGCGCGAGCACCTGCAGGCCATGGACGCCCTGCGCGAATCGGTGGGCCTGCGCGGCTACGGCCAGAAGGACCCGCTGATCGAATACAAGAATGAGGGCTACGACATGTTCCTGGAGATGATGACGCAGATGCGCCGCAATGTGATCTATTCGATGTTCATGTTCCAGCCAGCGCCCGCGGCTGCAGTTGGCTAATCATTTCTTATGGCAGTCGATTGTGGGATTGCCTGGATTGGCCGCTGCTTGTTGGTGCAGGCATCGGCCTTCAATCCTGGTTGAAGATGATTTCCGCTGGCTCTGCCAGTAGGTCGCACAATCCGAAGCTCTGCCGATCCCTTGTTTCGACGATTCTCAGGGCTTTCATGTCAATTACACGATGCAGGAAAGTCGAAGAGTGTTGTGACGTCACGCCTCCGCCGATGAAGTAGAGGCCTGGCAAGAGTCCGCCGGTAAATTGGAATCGAACTGAGAAACTCTGCCCTGCGCTTGTGGATGCAAGGTGCCCGTGGATGGACGGGTATGCCTGGCCTGTGATCCTGGTGCCACTGGGATTGGCGATATGACAGGCCAGTCTGAGATCGCTCAGTGCCAGTTCGCTGTAATAGTCAAACATCAGGCTGAATGCCGTGTGGATGGGCAGCGTGTTCACCGCTTGGTCGTTCGGCCCAAGGATGGTGATGTTTTCGATGCGGATTCCTTGATCCGGATAGTTCTGGGTGGTTTCTGGTTTAAGGGCTGGATCCAGAAAAGCTTCAGCAACCGCTGGTTGTGTTGTCTGTCTGCTGTGGTCGGCTTCCGTGTCGTCACTGAAGGATGGCTCTTTTGAGGAGGTGTCCTGCCGCCGTGAGCGTGTCAGTTTCTGGCCCAGATCAATCAGCGCTGGATTCCAGCTCCTCTCTCGGGAATTGTTCAGGCGCTGGTAGAGGGTTGTTGTCACGTCTGGTCTGCCCAGCCAGCGGGCTTGGCCTTGATCGAGCAGCAGGGCTCGGTCGCAATGCTGAACAATGCTCGGGCAGCTGTGCGTGACAAAGAGAATTGATGTTCCCTGCTCCTTCAGCTCTCCAAGCCTGTTGAAGCATTTCTTCTGAAAGGTTTCGTCTCCGACAGCTAGGGCTTCATCAATCACCAGAACATCTGGGTCAATGCAGGCCTGAACGGCGAACGCGAGACGCACTGCCATCCCGCTGGAATAGGTGCGGACCGGACGTTCGACAAAGCTGCCGATGTCGGCAAACTTGAGAATGGCATCCAGCTTCAGGCTGATTTCCTGCTGGCTGAGTCCCAGGATCGAGCCATTGAGGTAGATGTTCTCCAAGCCTGTGAATTCAGGGTTGAAGCCGCTGCCGAGTTCTAGCAGAGCTCCGATCCGGCCATCAACCTGAACGCTGCCGCCCGATGGCTGCAGGGTGCCGCAGATCATCTGAAGCAGTGTGCTCTTGCCCGATCCGTTCCGCCCGACGATGCCCACCGTCTCACCCTTGCGGATCTGAAAACTCAGTGGCCGCAGTGCCCAGATTTCCTCATGGCGCTGTTTGCTGGTCGTCCAGAGGCTTTCAATCAGTCGGTCGGCAGGAGATCCGTAGAGCCGGTAGCGCTTTTCCAGACGGTGGACGTGGATGGCAATCCCAGAGCGAAGTCGGACATTTCGCGCCTGCGGCTTGGGCTCTGGAGCTGAGATCATCGCCATCAGAGTCAGAGAACGTCGGCGAAGCCGCGGCTGGCTTTCTGGAACAGACGGAGACTCAGCTCACAGATCAGCAATGCTGACGCAATGCCTGCTCCGAGGCTGAGGGGGCTGGGAAGTTCATTCAGAATGAGCAGGCTGCGAGTCTGTTCCACCCAGTTGGCGACAGGATTCAATCTGAAGATGGGTATCAGAGGCTTCGGCAATGCTGAGAGTGGATAGAATACGGCACTCATGAAGGTCAAGGCACTTGTCGCAACCACCATGAACTGGTTGAGATCCCTCAGGTACACCCCAAGTGCCGCCACCAACCAGGTTCCAGCAAGGGTCAGTAACAGGAAGGGAAGCCACGCCACAGGCAGGAGCAGACCGCTCCATGGCACGGAGCCGATCACAACCATCCGGAAGACCAGCAGGATCCCCAGGCTGGTTGACGCATGAAACAGAGCGCTGAGCAGGGTGGAGCAGGCGAGCGTCTCCAGCGGAAAGCGGACTTTCGTGACGTAATTGCTGTTGCTGGTGATCAATGCCGGTGCCTTGTTGGCGCATTCCGCAAACAATCCAAACACGACCATTCCCGCGAAGATGTTCAGGGCAAAACCTGCCGATCCCAGATTCGCGCTGGACTCCCAGCGCGCCTTGAAAATGGTGGAGAACACGAAGGTGTAGATCGCCAGCATCATCAGTGGATTCAACAGCGTCCACCCCCAACCCACCATTGACCCTCGGTACCGGAGGAGGATGTCCCGCTGAGCCAGGCGAATGATCAATTCGCGGTTGTTCCAGAGGCGTCGGATGAACGTCAACTGCATCATCGATTGCCCTGATGACCGCTAGGGTTGGCGGTGTCCCCCAGAAACTCCAGAATCTCCCGATCCTTGAGGCTCTGGGCCTCGCCCCTGCAGGGCTCCAGCAGCGGCCGGCCGGCGGCCAGTTCGCGCAGGCAGGTCTGGGTGCGGGCCAGCTCGCTCTCGAGCTGATCGATCCGCTCCATCAGGTTGCGGATCACGCGGGCTTCAGCGTCGGGGAGGGCGGAGTGGGCGAGGGGGTCGATGCGCACACCGCTCTGGTGGATCACCCGGCCGGGGATGCCCACCACGGTGCTGTCGGCCTCCACATCGCGCAGCACCACCGAACCGGCACCGATGCGCGTGTTGGCGCCCACCCGGATCGCACCCAGCACCTTGGCGCCGGCGCCCACCACCACGTTTTCTGCCAGCGTGGGGTGGCGCTTGCCGTGGGCCTTGCCGGTGCCGCCCAGGGTCACGCCTTGATAGAGCAGGCAGTTGTCGCCCACCACGGCGGTTTCACCGATCACCACGCCCATGCCGTGGTCGATGAACACGCCGTGGCCGATGCGGGCGCCGGGGTGGATCTCGATGCCGGTGAGCCAGCGGCCCAGCTGGCTGAGCAGCCGTGCGGCCAGCGGCGTGAGCGGCCAGTGGCGGCGCCAGAGCCGGTGGCTGAGGCGATGCAGCGTCAGCGCGTGCAGCCCCGGATAGCAGAGCAGGATCTCCAGCGTGTTCCGGGCCGCCGGGTCGCGCTCCTTGATGATCGCCAGGTCGGCGCGCAGGGCCTTGAGCATGCGGGCAGTTTGGCGTGTCGTCAGGCCGCCAGCAGGCCGATCTCCTTGCGCAGCAGGTCGATCGTGGCACCGCCTAGGTAGCTCTGGGCGCAGTGCACCTGGGGCAGGCGCATCAGCTGGGCGCGGTTCTGGCGCAGGCTCTGCTCCACCAGCGGTAGGCTGGGCCGGTCGCAGAGCACATGGCTGGCGGCCCGCAGCAGGGCCAGCAGGCGGCTGCTCACATCCGGGGTGGCGGTCATCAGCAGCAGCTCGTTGCCGCGCATCGAGTGCAGGATCACCTCGGCGGCGCGCAGGATACCCGGGCTGATGCTCACCAGGCCCACGCAGCTGCCGGCGCGCAGGTCCTTGAGCAGATCCAGCTCGTGGCGGAAGTCGTTGAGGTCCACCGGCACGGCGCGCACACCATGGCGGCGGGCGATCTCCTCCAC
>JBJTWS010000093.1:0-7777 GCA_046081905.1 Synechococcus sp.
CACCTCCACGGCCACCGTGGCGGTGATGCCGGAGGCCGATCCGGTGGAGGTGCAGATCGACCCGGGCGACCTGGACATCAGCACGGCCCGCTCCGGGGGTGCCGGCGGCCAGAACGTGAACAAGGTGGAAACGGCGGTGGACCTGCTGCACAAGCCCACCGGCATCCGCGTGTTCTGCACCCAGGAGCGCTCCCAGCTGCAGAACCGCGAGCGGGCCCTGGAGATCCTGCGGGCCAAGCTGCTGGAGCGGGAGCTCGCCGCCGCCGCCGCCGCCGAGAGCTCCGCCCGCCGGGCCCAGGTGGGAAGCGGCGACCGCAGTGAGAAGATCCGCACCTACAACGTTAAAGACAACCGCTGCACCGACCACCGCCTCGGCCGCAACTTCTCGCTCGATTCGGTGCTGACCGGTGGCCTCGACGAGATCATCAACGCCAGCATCGCCGCCGAGCAGAGCCGCCAGCTGGAGGAGCTGGCCCAGCAGGCCCTGGGCCTGTAGCCGCTCAGGCCGCACCCACGAGGTACTTCGCCCACTCCGCATGGCGGCCGGAGCGGATCTGGCGGCTGGCCTCGAAGGTGAGGCCGCTCAGGGGCCGGCGGGGCTCCTGCAGCAGCGGCATCCCCGCCTCCCGCGGCGTGCGGTTGCCCTTGCGCACGTTGCAGCCGAGGCAGGCGGTGGTCACGTTCTCCCACACGTCGGCGCCACCGCGGCTGCGGGGCAGGATGTGGTCGATCGAGAGGGGGTTCTGGGTGCTGCCGCAGTATTGGCAGCGGTGCTGATCCCGCTGGAAGAGGTTGCGGCGGGTGAGGGGCAGGGGGCGGTACGGCACCCGCACGAACTGCCGCAGCCGGATCACCGTGGGCAGCAACAGATCCGGGCGGATGGGGTGGCTGGGGTCGTGCTCCAGTCCCTCCGCCTTGCCCTTGAGCAGCATCACCATGGCGCGGCGCCAGTGGGTGATATTGAGCGGCTCGTAGGACGCATTCAGAACGAGAACGTGGCCCATGCCAGCCCCCTGTTTGGGCGTCATGCTAAGGGCGTTGTCCGCCGCAGACTGTGTTCCACGCCTCCTTCCACGGCACCACTCCCCTGGCGCCCCATGAGGCCGGCCAGTCGCGCCAGCGGGCCTGGGTGGAGGTGAACACCGCCGCAATCCGCGCCAATGCCCGCGCCCTCTGCCGCTTCGTGGGGCCCCAGAGCCAGCTGATGGCAGTGGTGAAGGCCGATGGCTACGGCCACGGCGCCGTGCTGGTGGCCCAGGCGGCCCAGGAGGGGGGCGCCTCCTGCTTCGGGGTGGCCACCCTGGCGGAGGGGGTGGAACTGCGCACCGCCGGGATCCAAGCGCCGGTGCTGGTGCTCGGCAACCTCACCCAGGCGGAGGAACTGCGCAGCTGCCTGCGCTGGCAGCTGATGCCCACGATCAGCAGCATGCGCGAGGCCCTGCTCTGCCAGAACCTTGCCAGCGGCAGCGGCCGCCGCATGGCCGTGCAGCTCAAGCTCGATACCGGCATGGCCCGCCTCGGGGCCGACTGGCAGGAGGGCGCCCGGGTGGTGGCCGCCCTGCGGGAACTCGATGCCGTGGAGCTGGCGGGGCTCTACTCCCACCTGGCCAGCGCCGACGCACCTCCCGGCGAGGACGACGGCCTCACTGCCCTGCAGCAGAGCCGCTACGAGGCGGTGCTGGCCGCCCTGCGCCAGCAGGGGCTGCCCTGCGGCGTGCGCCACCTCGCCAACTCGGCCGGCACCCTGCGGGACCGGGCCATGCATTACGACCTGGTGCGGGTGGGCCTGGCCCTCTACGGCGAGGAGCCGGCCCCCCACCTGGCCGGTGCCGTGGATCTGCAGCCGGCGATGCAGCTCCATGCCCGGGTGTCGCTGATCCGAGAGGTGCCGGCCGGGGTGGGGGTGAGCTACGGCCACCGCTTCCGCACCCGCCGCCCCAGCCGCCTGGCGGTGGTGGGGATCGGCTACGCCGATGGGGTGCCCCGCCAGCTCTCGAACCAGCTGGAGGTGCTGTTCGGGCCCCACCGCCTGCCCCAGGTGGGGGCGATCACCATGGACCAGCTGATCCTCGATGCCACCCACGTGCCCGAACTGGAGGTGGGCTCGGTGGTGACCCTGCTGGGCCGCCAGGGGGAGCAGCGCATCGGCCCGGAGGAATGGAGCCGGCGCTGCGGCACGATCCCCTGGGAGATCCTCTGCGGTTTCAAACACCGGCTGCCGCGGCTGGCGGTGGACGAGGGCCGCAGCGACGCACCCCCCGAAGCCTCCGCCAGCTGAAGGGGCGGAGCCCGCCGGCCCACTGATAAACTCAGGGGGTCGCTGGAGAGGTGGCTGAGTGGTTGAAAGCGGCTCCCTGCTAAGGAGTTACAGGAGGCAACTTCTGTCGAGGGTTCGAATCCCTCCCTCTCCGTTCCCGAAGCCCCAGGCCTTCCGGGTCTGCGCCTGAACCGATCACTCCGCCAGCAGGGCGGAGGCGATCGCCGGCAGCAACGTGGTGTCGTGGGCGCACTCGCTTCCCTCGCTGAACACCACCAGCAGGCTGGGGGGAAGTCCGTCGACTTCCACATAGGCGGCGTCGTGCCGGGCCTGGCTCATCCAGCCGGCCTTGCTCCAGAGCCGGGCCCCCTCCGGCAGCGCCTCCCCGAGGAAGCCATCCACCTGGTTTTCGGGATCGGCGCGGCGCTGCTCGGGATCCAGGGAGCGATCCAGCAGGGCCTGCATGCGGCGGCAGGCCGGCGGAGACACGATCGCCCCGCCGATCACCGCATGCAGAAACCGCACCACGGCGTCGGTGCTAAGGCGGTTGCGGTTCTCCAGGGCAGGACCGTAGAAGGTTCGCTCCCGGCCGTAGGGGCCATCCCCCCAGGTCTTCTGGCAGGCGTTGCACCCCTCCAGCTCCGGCCAGGCCAGCTCCTCGAGCCAGCGGTTCACGATCCGCCGCTGGTGGCACCAGGGTTCATAGCGATGGGGCGGCAGCTCCGGGCCGCTGGTGGTGCCACTGAGCAGGTCCACCACCAGGCCGGTGGCGTCGTTGCTGGAATCGCGGATCATGTCCGCCAGGGCGCGGCGCAGCTCCTCGCTTTCCTCCAGGCGCTGGCGCTGCAGCCAGGCCTCCGCCGCCACCAGGTAGAGCAGCTTCACCACACTGGCGGGGTAGCGCAGGGTCTGGCCGCCCCAGGCCGCCCCCGCCGGCGGCAGGGCCCAGAAGGACTCACCGTCGAGGCCTAGGGCCCGATCCCGCGGCGCTGCGCCATAGCGCAGCCAGGTGATCGAGAGGTTGCCGGCCAGGGCGGGCCGCCCCTGGCGCTCGAGGGCGGACACCAGAGCGGCCAGCCGCTCGGCCATGGCCGCATCCGGGCTGTAGAACACCATCTCGCTCGATCCCCGCGATGGTGAGATTAGGCACCCTTCCCAGCGACCTCCCCGCGGCTCCGCCCCTGCTGCAGGCGGGAAGCTTCTGGCGTCTGCGGGGCTCGATCAACGCCTACAGCCGCCCGCGGGGGCCCGGCCTGGCCACCCAGGTGGCGGCGGGCCGGGTCCTGCGCCTGCGCGAGGGCCTGGGGGAGGTGCCCGCCGGGGGCCGCCTGCGGGTGCGGTTGTGCGAAGACGGCTACCCCTGCTGGATCGAGCCCGCCGACCTGCTCGCCCAAAGAGAGGTGGCTCGGCCACCGCGCACCCCCCGGCTGCAGCGGCCCCAGATCGAGGCGCGCCTCGGGGAGGTGCTGGCGGCGGCGGAAACGGCACGGCAGCAGGCGAACGTGTATCTCTGGGGCGGAACCCTCGGGCCCGATTTCGACTGCTCCGGCCTGATCCAGACCCTCTTTGCCGCCCAGAGCATCTGGCTGCCGCGGGATGCCTACCTGCAGGAGCGCTTCTGCGAACCGGTGGCGGTGCAGGTGGGCCACACCGCGCTGCTGCGCCCCGGGGATCTGCTCTTCTTCGGCAGCGCGCGGCGCTGCACCCACGTGGCCCTGCACCTCGGCGGCGGCCGCTATCTGCACAGCTCCGGCCGGGAACACGGCCGCAACGGCATCGGCCTCGATGACCTCTCCCCCCGCAACACGGATCCTGTGGCCTCCCACTACCGACGGGAGCTGCGCGGCGCCGGGCGGGTGATGCACTGCCACGACGGCAGCCCCTGCGGCGACTGAGCCAGCTCCCCTACCGCCGGCTTCGGTTTAGGGTTCGGCACGCCCGCCCACCCGCGCCATGCCGGCCGCCACCCAGCCCACACTCTCGGTGGTGATCCCCCTCTACAACGAAGAGGAAAGCCTGCGGCCACTGGTGGAGCAGCTGCTGGCGCACCTGCGGCCGCTGAACCTGCCCTTCGAGCTGGTACTGGTGGACGACGGCTCCCGTGATCGCACTCCGGAACTGCTGCAGGAACTGCAGCACACGGTGCCGGAGCTGGTGGCGGTGCTGCTGCGGCGCAACTACGGCCAGACCCCGGCCATGGCCGCGGGCTTCGATGCCAGCCGCGGCGAAGTGATCGTGACCCTCGATGGGGATCTGCAGAACGATCCGGCCGACATTCCCCTGCTGCTCGACACCCTGGCCGAGGGCTACGACCTGGTGAGCGGCTGGCGTTTCCGCCGCCAGGACGCGGCCGTGAGCCGCCTGCTGCCCTCCCTGCTCGCGAACCGGCTGATCGCCCGGGTGACCGGCGTGAAGCTGCACGACTACGGCTGCTCGCTGAAGGCCTACCGGCGGGAAGTGGTGGAAGACATGAACCTCTACGGAGAACTGCACCGCTTCCTGCCGGCACTGGCCTACATCGAAGGCGCACGGATCACCGAAGTGAAGGTAAACCATCACCCCCGGAGATTTGGCACCAGCAAATACGGAATCGACCGGACATTCCGGGTACTGATGGACCTGCTCACCGTGTGGTTCATGAAGCGCTTCCTCACCCGGCCGATGCATGTGTTCGGCCTTGGCGGCCTGGTGGGCATGGGGGCTGGGCTACTGATCGGGCTGTGGCTGCTGCTGGAGAAACTGCAGGGGGCAAACATCGGCGACCGCCCCCTGCTGCTGATGGCGCTGCTCTGTTTTCTCACCGGGGTGCAGCTCTTATGCTTCGGGCTGCTCTCGGAGCTGCAGATGCGCACGTACCACGAGAGCCAGGGCCGCCCGATCTACCGGGTGCGGGCCACATTGCGGGGGCGGGAAGCCGCCAGCGCCCCGGTGGTGGAAGGGGTCAGGGGCTGAGGGCCCAGCCGGGCGCGGCCGCGGAACCGCTCCAGCCCCAGGGCCGCCAGCTGCACCACGGCGGGGTCGGGATCCCGCAGGCTTCGGCGCAGCAGCGGCAGGGCAGCGGGGTCGCTCCAGCGCTGCAGTTCCTGGAGCGCACCCCGGCGCTGGAGCGGCCCGCCGCGCAGCTGGGCCTCCAGCCAACGGAGCCGCTGCCGCCGCCACCGAGCCCGCTGCGGCACCTGCGGCGGGGGCAGCAGCGATCCGCCGGACACCGTGGGATCGGGATCCTCGGGAGGGTCGCTCCCCCCCTCGGGTTCCGAGGAGCCAAGGGTATCGAGCTGCGCCAGACGCTCGATCTGCTGGCGGTTGAGGGCGGCCACGGCGCTGGCGTCACGGGAGCCGAGCACCCGCGGACGGGAGCGCCCACCCCACCAGAACAGCACCAGCAGGAGGGCGAAGGCTCCGCCCAGCAGGGAAGGATTCATGGCAGGCGACGGAGCGCAGGCAGCGGGACGAGGGAGAGGGTACGGAAGTCAACGGATCGCCGCGGGGGCCGTGCGTGGCGATCAGCGGAGGGGCCAGAGGAGCGGATGGGATTGAACTTTTATGTCGCCCCCGAAGCACTGAAACAGCGGCTTTCAGCGCTCTCCGTACAGTACCGACGGTTCCTATTGGCCTATGCCATGACTGGAGAATTCGCCGCCGCCTGGATGCCTTCGGTGTTCGTTCCCCTTGTGGGAATCCTGGGGCCAGCCGTGGCCATGGCCCTGCTGTTCAACGTGATCGAAGCGCGCGACTGAGCCGTCGCCGTCGACACCGGATCTTTCCGATCCCGTTCCCCCTTCTTCCGCCACCATGACCGTGACCCCCGTGGCCGACCCGACCGTCGGCAATCTGGCCACCCCCGTCAACAGCAGCTATTTCACCAAAGCGTTCCTGAACGCGCTGCCCGCCTACCGTCCTGCCCTCTCCCCCAACCGTCGCGGTCTGGAAGTGGGCATGGCCCACGGCTTCTTCCTGTACGGCCCCTTCGCCGTGTGCGGCCCCCTGCGGTCGACCGATTACGCCAGCACCGCCGGCCTCCTGGCGGCGATCGGTCTGGTGTCGATTCTCACGGTGTGCCTCTCGATCTACGGCACCGCCGGCACGGGTCCGAACGTGCAGCCCCCCGATGCCACCATCGACAACCCTCCTGCCGACCTGTTCACCAAGGCCGGTTGGGCTGAATTCGCCAGCGGCTTCTGGCTCGGCGGCTGCGGCGGTGCCGCCTTCGCCTGGTTCCTGGCCGGCACGGCCATCGTGGCCCCGCTGGTGAACATCGCCGGTGGCGTCTGGAGCGTCAGCTGATTCAGGGGCTGATCGTGAACCGCTGATGTTCTGAACGGTTTTGGTCTGATCTGTTTTGTTCGGATCAGTTCTGTTCGGATCCGTTTCTGACCACCACAACGAAGCTCGGCAACGAGATGACTTCTGCCCCGCCACAGCGGGGCTTTTTTTATGGGCAGGCACAGGCGCCATCGGTGGGCGCGGGGCCCCATGGAAGACAGCGGCACAAAAGGGGGAATCGCCCGCAGAGAGTGCCTCGGGGTACCCCTTCTGTGGCTTTCGAATGGCTGGCACGCGACCAATGACGAGGCGCACGACGCCGCAGCGAGGCAAGCGCTGCCGCCTTGCGCAAGACGTGCGCAGGGGCTGGGTGTCGCCCTGGCCAAGGGTGGATGGTTTCGAGAGGGGGGCAGGTGAGGTTCCGGAGGGCAAGGCCAGGGGATCACCCGGGAAGTGTGAGTCACGTGCCGCCGATCCAACAATCCATCGCAACGCTCAAGCAGCGGGCACAACAGGGATAGGCAACAGGCCACGGATACGGGGCACGGGGAGCAGGGCATGAAGCCCTGGGGCAGTGGGCAGGGGAACGCCATGGCCAATGGCACCGCCTGGCACAACCGCAGGGCACCCCCACCAGCAGCAAAGCCAGGCCACCGAGCCGACGGGTACCTACGTGCGGCATCCCGGAACCGCGCACGAAAAAACCCCCGACCGAAGCCGGGGGTGATGTCGTCCCTCGAGGGAAGCCGTTGGATCCGAGGCAGAGGAGGCGAAGCTCTCCGCAGGAATCAGCCGAACTTGCCGGAGGTTGAAGCGATCAGGAAGGCCGCGTAGGTCACGAAGTAGCCCACCGTGAAGTGAGCCAGACCAACCACACGGGCCTGGACGATCGAGAGAGCCACAGGCTTGTCGCGCCAGCCCACCAGGTTGGCGAGCGGAGTGCGCTGGTGAGCCCAGACGATGGTCTCGATCAGCTCCTGCCAGTAACCCCGCCAGGAGATCAGGAACATGAACCCTGTAGCCCAGATCAGGTGACCGAACAGGAACATCCAGGCCCAGACGGCGAGGTTGTTTGAACCGAACGGGTTGTACCCGTTGATCAGCTGCGAGCTGTTCAGCCAGAGGTAGTCGCGGAACCAGCCCATCAGGTAGGTGCTGGATTCGTTGAACTGAGCCACGTTGCCCTGCCAGATGGCGAGGTGCTTCCAGTGCCAGTAGAAGGTGAGCCAGCCCACGGTGTTCAGGGCCCAGAAGACC
>JBJTWS010000094.1:0-3090 GCA_046081905.1 Synechococcus sp.
AATCAATAGAGCCGCCGCCCGTCTCGGAGTTCGCCAGATCCCAGAGGCGAATGGTGGAATCGGTGGAACCAGAAGCGAGGCGCCCATCCGGCAGCACCGCCAGGGCATTCACCGAGCCCCGATGCCCCTCGAAGACCACCGGGCCGCCGTCCGCCACGGAGTGCTCCAGATCCCAGAGGCGAATGGTGGAATCGTCTGAACCAGAAGCGAGGCATCCATCCGGCAGCACCGCCAGGGCATTCACCCCGCGCTGATGACTCTTGAAATCAATAGAGCCGCCGCCCGTCTCGGAGTTCGCCAGATCCCAGAGGCGAATGGTGGAATCGGTGGAACCAGAAGCGAGGCGCCCATCCGGCAGCACCGCCAGGGCATTCACCGAGCCCCGATGCCCCTTGAAGACCACCGAGCTGCCGCCCGTCTCGGAGTGCGCCAGATCCCAGAGGCGAATGGTGGAATCTGAAGAACCAGAAGCGAGACGCCCATCCCGCAGCACCGCTAGGGCCATCACCCACTCCCCGAACACCGAGCCCGGATGCCCCTCGAAGACCACCGAGCTGCCGCCTGCCTCGGAGCGCGCCAGATCCCAGAGGCGAATGGTGAAATCGTCTGAACAAGAAGCGAGGCGCCCATCGAGGAGCACCACCAGGGCCATCACCGAGCCTTGATGCCCCTTGAAGACCACCGAGCCGCCGCCCGCTGCGGAGGGCGCCAGTTCCCAGAGGCGAATGGTGGTATCGGAAGAACCAGAAGCGAGGCGCCCATCCGGCAGCACCGCCAGGGCGATCACCAAGCCCCCCTGATGTCCATCAAAGACCGCAGAGCAGGTGCCGCTGACTGGATCCCGCAGCTGGATGGTGCCGTCGCTGCAGCCGCAGGCCACACGTCCATCGGGCAGGGGCACAACGGCGAGGACGCCACTTCTCAAGGGCAGAGTGCGCAGTAGTGCGCCGGAGCCCACAAGGCTGGCGGAACGGGGGGCCAGGCCGCCAGCGTTGTGGATCCACTCCGTCGCCTGGTGCCGCAGGTTCTGGGTGATGGGGCCGGCGGCGTCTTCTCGGAGCCTGGCCAGCAGTTGGCTGGCCAGGTGCTGATGGCCCTGCATGCCATCCCTGCCATCGCTTGCGCCCACCACATGGGCGGCATGCCGCAGAGCCCGTTCCAGCCGGGCGAAGTCGGCTCCGGAACTGCCCTGGGGGCTGGAGGCCTGCTGCACCACGGTCAGATCCGCCAGCAGCGCATTGATGCCCACCAGCCGCAGCCGCGCCTCCAGCCAGGCGAAGCGCCCCAGCAGCTCGGCATGCACCGCCTGCCGCTTGGGCTCGGGGAGGTGGCTTGCCAGGTGGCGCACCAGGTAGGGGCTGGTGTGGGCGCGGTGGGCCTCCACTTCGGCCAGGGCCCAGTTACGGATGCGATCGGCGGCGACGTCACGTTGGACGCCGAAGCGTCCGGCGCGGGGGCCGGGAAGGCGGCCGGTGCTTCGCTCGGTGAGCCATTGCTCCAGCGACACATGATCGAAGCTCACGCGCCACTGGTCATGGGGGCTGGCTGGCGGCTCTTCAGTGGAAACAGACTGAATGCGCAATAGGTCTTCGATCGGTGCCAGCCAGAGGCCGATCTGATCCTCCGACACCTCCAGGATTGCGCTCAGTTGTGAGTAGCCCATGGGTTCCTGTTGCACGCACAACAGGCCCAGCACGGGCTCGATAGCGGTGTAAAGCTCTGGGCTGGGGAAGCGACGCTGGAAGGTGTCTTTGTAGAAGCCATCCAATCCGGGTGGCAGGGCTTCCAGTGCGGCGCGGCTTGCCAACGGCATTTCTCCGCTTTCCAGGGCACGGAGCACCAGAACGATATAGAGGAACTTGCCGCTGCTCTGCTTGGCGCTGCACAGAAACTCCGCCACCTCTTTCGCCGTGAGCCGTGCGGCAGACAGTCGCTCCTGCAGACGCGTGCCCTGGCAGCGCTGCTCTGTGTACTGTCGAAGATCGTCGAGATTATCATCTTGCTCGGCATCGATTTCCTTCGGCCAAAAAGCCTGCTTCAGAGGGTTGAGAACATCCCATCGACGGCGGCTTGTGGCCACCACCTTGAGCCAAGACGGCAGATACATCGCTCGCCTGGCCAGTAAGGAGACGATCGTGGCAGTGGTGCCATTCGCTGCGGCGAGGCCGGATGGATCCTGGGCTTCATCCAGGGCATCCACCAGCAGTAGCAGGGGCTGCGGCGGCGGTTCGATGCGGCGCAGGGGGGCCAACACGGCCTGCTCGAAGGCCTGTACAGCCTGATCAAAGCTCATCTCAGCCTGATCGAGCCTGTCGCGCAGCTCCTTGGCATCGTCCTCCTCCAGCAGGTCGCGGTAGGCCGGCAGAGCCAGCGCCAGCTGCCCCGCAACGCTGCGCACAAAACGGCCCGGCTTCAGGGTTTCGCTGGTATCGGCGCGGCAGAAATGATGCGCCACCACGGGCCGGCCGGCCGTGGCGGTATCGATCACCTCCGCCAGAAACGCCGACTTGCCAACGCCAAAGTCGGCGACGATCACCAAGGCCTGCTCCCCCTGCTCCTGCCCCGCCCAGGCCTGCAGCTCCTCCTTCAGCCATCCGCGGCCGACAAACCCCTGCCGTTTCAGGCTGCGGTAGTGGGCGTCATCGATGGCTTTCGGCCAGCTCCAGTCGCTGCGGCCAAGGGGCTTGTTGTGGGTGGCGATGGCTTCCCGCCGTCTCTTGATCGCGTCCAGCTGACTGAGGGTGGCGGTGGTTGCGAGTTTCCTGTCCAGTGCATCAGCGGCTAGGCGGGCCAGACCCGGGTTGCCATCGGCGAGGTTCAGAACGGTGGAAACAAGCTCAGCCGCCATGGCTGGATACCAGCAGCGCAGCAGCTCGCGGAGGCTATCGGCGGACAGCGGCGGAAGCTTCTCCTCCTGGATCCGCCTGGGGTCTGGCGAGGGACTGGTGCCGAGGGTGATGAGGCGAACTCGGCCTTCGGAGGGTTCCAGCGCATCGCGCAGGGGTTTCAGCAGCCGGTCTGGGATGTCATCAGCCACCACCACACAACGCACGCCTTTTTCCGAGGCGGCCTGGGTAAGCAGGGCGAGCA
>JBJTWS010000095.1:0-11915 GCA_046081905.1 Synechococcus sp.
GGTGACCTGCCCATGAGCTCCAAGTCCCTGGTGGTCTCCCCCTCGATCCTCTCGGCCGATTTCGCCCGGCTGGGCGAGCAGGTGCGGGCCATCGACGAGGCAGGCGCCGACTGGATCCATGTGGACGTGATGGACGGCCGCTTCGTGCCGAACATCACCATCGGCCCGCTGATCGTCGAGGCCCTGCGCCCGGTGACGGCCAAACCGCTCGACGTGCACCTGATGATCGTGGAGCCGGAGAAGTACGTGCCCGACTTCGCCAAGGCCGGCGCCGACATCATCTCCGTGCAGGTGGAGGCCTGTCCGCACCTGCACCGCAACCTGGGCCAGATCAAGGAGCTGGGCAAGCAGGCCGGTGCCGTGCTCAACCCGGGCACCCCGATCGACACTCTCGAATACTGCCTCGAGCTCTGCGATCTGGTCCTGATCATGAGCGTGAACCCTGGCTTCGGCGGCCAGAGCTTCATCGATAACCAGGTGCAGAAGATCCGCGACCTGCGCCGCCTCTGCGACGAAAGGGGTCTGGATCCCTGGATCGAGGTGGATGGCGGCATCAAACCAGCCAACGCCTGGAAGGTGATCGAGGCCGGCGCCAATGCGATCGTGTCTGGCTCCGGGGTGTTCGGCGCGTCCGACTACGCGGAGGCGATCGAGGGCATCCGAACCAGCAGGCGCACGGAGCCCTCCCTCGTCTGAAGGGCGCCCGGCGATCGAGCTCTGAGCGGCCGTTGGCAAACCCACGACCTCAGGGCATCATCATAAGATCCGTCCAACGGTTCTGATGCCCTCTCCCTATCCGCTCCCCGGGTTCGCGGCCTGGTGTGGCTTCCCCTGCTGGCCCTCTCCCTGGCGGCCGGGAGCGCCCAGGCCGGGGTGCACACGCTCAACAAGCTGTTCGTGTTCGGAGACAGCCTCTCGGATGCCGGCAACAGCAAAGCCTTGAGCAGCGGTGCTTCCGGGGGCACATTGATTCTCCCCCCTCCCAGCCTCGGCTATGTGGGGGGACGCTTCAGTAACGGTGAGGTGGCGGCGGAATATCTGTGGCAACTCTTCAATCCAGGGGATACGAGCTTCCGGGCATCCCTGGCTGGTGGCACAAACTTTGCCATTGGCGGCGCCACATCAGGGCAGGAGAACTACCTTCAGGCTTGGCCGCAAACACCTGCCGCTCTAAAGCCAACCTACGCCGACCTTGGCAATGCCTGGCAACTAGATGAGTTCACCAAACCCAGCCTTCCCAGCTTCGATGCCGAAACATCGCTGTTTCTGGTTTGGTATTATCCCAACGATCCCTTCTGGAATCTGGCCACGGGGGCGAGCGTTGGCGGCTTTGATGGCAGCGCACCACCAACTGGACTGAATGAGACGGCAGTGTATAATATCAAGGGCACAATTGAAAAACTGGCGAGTTACGGGGCAAGGAACTTCCTGGTGCCCAACACACCCGACTTAGGATTGATTCCTGAATTCAACACAAATCCCGGCCAAAGCGCCTTTTTCACCGGCCTCAGCAATGACTTCAACTCCAAGCTGGACCTGGCGTTGAACGGGCTGGCGCTCAGCCGTCCCGAGCTGGACATCATCGCCTTCCAGACCGATGACCTGTTTGCCGAAGTACGAGCCACTCCCAGCGCTTTTGGATTCACGGATGTCGCCAATCGCTGCCAGACAACCGCGGGTTGCGGCAATGGTTCCGCCACGGCACAAGCCGCCTTTCTGTTCTGGGATGGATCCCATCCCACCACAGCCGGGCACCGGTTCATAGGCCAGCGGTTTTACCAAGCGGTTTTTGAGGTGCCTGAGGTGCCTGGTCCACTGCCAGCGGCTGGCGCGGCGGCGGCCTTTGGCTGGAGCCGCTCGCTCAGGCGGCGGCTTGCCCAGGTCGCCGCTCAGGCCTCACTCCCGAAGAACCAGCCGTAGCTGTGCAGGCCGATCCCCAGCAGGTTGACGCCGATGTAGCAGACGGCGATCACCACCAGACCGGCGGCCGCCACCAGGGCCGGCCGGCGGCCCTGCCAGCCGCGGATCAGGCGGGTGTGCAGGTAGGCGGCGTACACCAGCCAGCAGATCAGGGCCCAGGTTTCCTTCGGGTCCCAGCTCCACCAGCTGCCCCAGGCCTCGTTGGCCCACACGGCGCCGCTGACCAGGCCCACCGAGAGCAGCAGGAAGCCCACGGTGATCGTGCGGTAGCTGAGGGCATCGAGCTGCTCGCTGATCCGGAACATGCTGCTGCTCAGGGACATGGCCCCGGGACCGTCGCTGGCGAGCTGGGCCTGGCGATAGCCGCCGCTGCCGATCGAGCTGCCCCGCAGTTCCAGCGCCTCGTTGCGGTCGGTGAACAGCACCGCGACCGACAGGAGTGAGCCCACCAGCAGGGCGGCGTAGCTCACCATGATCACGCTCACGTGCATGATCAGCCAGCTGGAGCGCAGGGCGGGCACTAGGGGCGAAGCCTCCTGCATGGTGTCCGGCAGGGCGAAGCTGGCGAAGGCGACGCAGCCGAGGGCGATCGGTGTGGAGGCCGCCGGCACCAGGGGGGAAGGCCAGGAGCGCTCCACCACCAACTGGGTGAGGGTGCAGCCCCAGGTGAGGAAGCAGAGGGATTCGTAGAGGTTGCTGATCGGGAAGTGTCCGGAATCCCACCAGCGCAGCACCAGCTGCGCCGTGAGGCAGAGGTTGGCGGCCGCCACCAGCAGCCGCACCGTGGTGCTCGTGCGCCCCGCGCTCAGGGACCAGAAGGAGAGGGGCAGCACCAGCAGCAGCAGGCCGAAGGCCGTGAGGCCGAGGCCAAGAACCGGATCAATCACCTGAAACCGCAGCAATGGCGCCAGTCTGCCGCCTCAGCGGCTGGCCTGGTGCAGCAGCAGCAGGCCGCCGGCCAATCCGATCGTGACCGGCAGCCAGGCGGCCAGCACCGGGGTGAGGGTGCCGGTGATGCCGAGGGAACTGAAGATGAACGACATCAGGTAGTACACAAAGATCAGCAGCACGCTGATGCCGAAGCCCTGGCTGCGGCTGGTGCGGGAATTGGGCCGCACCCCCAGGCTGCTGCCGATCAGGCCGAACACCAGGCAGATGGCTGGGAAGGCGTATTTCTCCTGGATCCGCACCCGCAGCCGCCGCGCCTCCTTCTGGTTGTTGGCCGCCAGCAGCAGCCGCTCCGCCCGCAGCGCCTGGCCCACGGTCATGAGGTTGGCGTCGGTGGGGAGCTTGGCCACCTCTTCGGCATCGCGGCTGAGGGGATAGAAGTAGCGATCGAAGTCGGCGGAGGTGGTGGTGTCGTTGCCCTCATCCACGCTCACGATCCGGCCATTTCGGAATTCCCACATCGCCTTGTCCTCGTTCCAGCGGCCGCTGCGGGCCATCAGCATCTGCCGCTGCCCCACCCGCGAGAAGTCGATCAGGGTCACATCCTTCATCTCGCCGCCGCTGAACTCCTGGGCGTAGAAGAGCTGCGTCATCCCCCGTACGCTCTCGCCATCGGGGCGGGTGAGCTGCCCGAAGCGTGAGTACAGGGTGTGGCGGCCGCGCTCGGCGGCGATGGCCTTGCCGAGGGCCTGATCCAGGGTGATCGAGGCGCTGAGGTTGGCGCGGGGCACGATCACATCGTTGAACACGAAGGTGAGCACGCTCATGGCCAGGGCCAGGGCCACGGCCGGGGCCACCATGCGCCGGGTGCTCACCCCCACGCTGCGCAGGGCCGTGAGTTCGCTGTTGCCCGAGAGGCGGCTGTAGGCCAGCAGGGTGGCCATCAGGGTGGCCATCGGAAAGGACAGCACCAGAAAGCCTGGCAGCCGCAGGCCGAGCACCTGCATGGCGGCGGTGAGGGGCAGGCCCGCCTCGGCCACCTTCCGCACCAGCTCGAACACCACCCCCACCGAGAGGGACACGGCGGTGAAGGCGGCGATCCCAAACAGCAGGGGACCCACCAGCTCCGCCAGGAGCCAGCGGTCCATCAGGGGGACCCAGCCCAGCAGCAGCCGGGTCGGCAGACGGCGGAGCCGCCCGATCCAGGGGGAAGCGCTCACAGCTGGAAGCCCTCGCCGAGGTAATGCCGCCGCACCAGGGGGTCGTGGGCCATGGCGCGGGAGGAGCCGGAAGCCAGGATGCGGCCGTCCGTGAGGATGTAGGCCCGGTCGGTGATGGCCAGGGTCTCCCGCACGTTGTGGTCGGTGATCAGGAGGCCCATGCCGCGGAGGCGCAGGTTGGCGATCAGGTCCTGCAGGTCGGACACCGCCATGGGGTCGACTCCGGCGAACGGTTCATCCAGCAGCAGGTAGCGGGGCCCGGAGGCCCCCACCGCCAGGGCCCGGGCCACTTCGCAGCGGCGGCGCTCGCCGCCGGAGAGCTGGAACCCCTTGCGGTTCTGGAACGGCCCCAGGTGGAATTCCTCGATCAGGCCCTCCAGCCGCTCCTGGCGCAGGTGCCGGGGGGTGCGGCTCTGCTCCAGGGCAAGGCGGAGATTGTCGCGCACGGTGAGGGTGCGGAACACGCTGGCCTCCTGGGGGAGGTAGCCGATGCCGAGGCGGGCGCGGCGCGGCATCGGCAGATGCTGAACCGGCAGGCCATCGAGCAGAACGGTGCCGCGATCGGGCCGCAGCAGACCGGTCACCAGATTGAAGGTGGTGGTCTTGCCGGCCCCGTTGGGACCCAGGAGCCCCACCACCTCGCCGGGCTCGAGTTCCAGGCTCACGTCCTGCACCAGGGGCCGCCCCCCAAGCGTGAGCGCCACCTCCTGCAGCGCCAGGCTCATGGCTGGGATGCCGGCTGGGAGGTTCCAGCTTGCGGGGCGGGAGCGGGCCGGGTGCGGGGTACGGCGGGCCCAGCGGGTGCAGGGCTGGACGGAGGAGCGGCCGCGCTGCCCGTCTGGGCGGCGTTCTGCTGCTGCAGGGCGTCGATGCGGAGCTTGCTGAACACCTGCTGGCCGCCCACGGGCTCCGCCTTCACCCGCTCACTTTCCACCCAGTAGTACACCTTTTCGGCCCGCAGGCTGTGGCCGTCGTCCTGGATCACATCCACATCACCGCTGAGGATCACGAGGCCCTCCTGGCTGAAGTACTGGGCCTGGCGGGCCGTGGCCACCACCCGCTCATCGGGGTAGACGATCCGCACGTTGCCGGTGGCGGTGATCACGCCGGTGCGGTTGTCGGCCTGCTGCAGGTCGGATTCGATCGTCACCTGGCCGGTGGTGGGCGTGCGGGCCGGGCCGGGCGCCACCGGTCCTGGAGCGGCCGAGGCAGCGCCTGCTTGCGCAGAGGCTGCAGGGGCGGGTTCTCCAGGAGCCGCCGCAGGCGCTGCTGCGGGGACAGCGGGCGCGGGCTGGGATCCCCCGCTCGGGGATGGGGACTGCTTGGTGTGAGGGCTGTTGGCCGTGGCCGGGAGCGCCGCGAATACAACGAGGAGAGCCGCCACCACCGGATGCCGCCATTGCGAAGAGAGGCGGATCACCCGGCCGTTACCGGCTGCGCCGGCCTGCCGCCGGGGAAAACCGGACTTCTCCGGGGGAAACGCCTGCAAGGGATCGGCCGGGGCAGCAGAACGGCTTAATTTACAGAGATCGCGTCAACAAGATCCAGGGTCTGGTTCCGGTGGAGCGGCCCCATCTCCAGGGGCGGGCAGGAGCTGAAGCGGAAAGGCCTCCAGAACCGCGGCGAAGGCCGCCGGATCCTGGGGATCAGGCGCCTGCTGGAGCGCCAGCAGGAGGCCGCGGGCACTGCGGCGCAGGGGTTCGAGATCCAGGCCCAGGGCCACGGCACCGCAGCGGGAGAGGCGACCGAGCCCCTCCCCCAGCAACACCGTGGCCCCATGGCGGTTGCCCCGATCCAGGTGGATCCGGGCCACGGCGATCTGGAGGATGCCCTGCAGCACCGGCCGCTCGGGACCCTGGGTTTCATGCCAGAGCTCCTCAAAGCCATCGTGGCAGGGATACCAATCCCCGGCATTGAAGAGGCCCACGGCCTCCCCGAAGCGTGGATCGGCCGTGAGGCGCTCCTCCTCGCTCACCGCTTGGCGGGCTTCTTCGCCGGCAGCTTGCGCAGCCGGATCGACTCGGGCGTCACCTCGAGCATCTCATCGGGGCCGATGTACTCCAGGGCGCGCTCCAGGGTCATCTGCATCGGTGCCTGCAGGGTGTCGAGCTCCTCCGCGCCGGCGGAGTCATGTTGGTGAGCTGCTTGGTCTTGCAGACGTTGATCTCGAGATCCTGGGGGCGGTTGTTCTCGCCCACGATCATGCCCTTGTACACCTTCGTGCCGGGGGTGATGAAGAACTGACCGCGGTCTTCGGCGTTCTTGAGGGCATAGAAGGTGGCGGTGCCCTCCTCGAAGGCGATCAGGGTGCCGTTGCGGCGGGTGTCGAAGTCCCCCTGCATGGCCCGGTAATCGAGGAAGGAGTGGCTCATGATCCCCTCGCCGCGGGTGGCGCGGATGAACTCGCCGCGGAAGCCGATCAGGCCGCGGGAGGGCACCACGAACTCCAGCTGGGTGCGGCCATCGGAGGTGGTTTCCATGTTCTGCATCTCGGCCTTGCGGATGCCGAGCTTCTCGATGCAGGCGCCCACCGACTCTTCGGGCACATCCAGCACGAGCGTTTCGAAGGGCTCGGAGGGGGTGCCGTCGATGGTGCGGAAGATCACCTGCGGCTGGCTCACCTGGAACTCGTAGCCCTCCCGGCGCATCGTCTCGATCAGGATGCCGAGGTGAAGCTCACCCCGGCCGCTCACGGCCCAGCGATCGGGGGAATCGGTGTCTTCCACCCGCAGGGCCACGTTGGTGAGCAGTTCCTTCTGCAGGCGGTCGCGCACCTGGCGGCTGGTCACGAACTTGCCCTCCTTGCCGGCGAAGGGGGAGTCGTTGACCACGAAGGTCATCTGCAGGGTGGGTTCATCCACCTTGATCAGCGGCAGGGCAGCCGGCTCGTCGGGGCAGGCGATGGTCTCGCCGATGTTCACCTCGTCGAAGCCACACACGGCCACGAGGTCACCGGCACGGGCCTCCTCGATCTCCACCCGCTGCAGCCCCTGGAAGCCCAGCAGCTTGCTGATGCGGCCGCGCTTGACGCTGCCGTCGTCGCGGAGCAGGGCCACCGGCTGGTTGGCGCGGATGGTGCCGTTGTGGATGCGGCCGATCATGATCCGGCCGAGGAAATCGCTGTAGTCGAGCGTGGTGACCTGCAGCTGCAGCGGCTTGGCGGGATCCCCCACCGGCGGCGGCACATGGCGCAGGATCGCATCGAACAGCGGCTTCATGGTCTCGCTGTCGGTGGCCATGTCCGGCTTGGCGAAGCCGCCCAGGCCGCTGCCGAACAGGTAGGGGAAATCGCACTGGTCGTCGTCGGCACCGAGCTCGAGGAAGAGGTCGAGCACCTTGTCCACCGCCGTCTCGGGATCGACGCGGGCCCGGTCGATCTTGTTGACGAACACGATCGGCCGCAGACCCTTCTCCAGAGCCTTCTTGAGCACGAAGCGCGTCTGGGGCATCGGCCCCTCGTTGGCATCCACGATCAGCAGGCAGCCATCCACCATGCCCAGCACCCGTTCCACTTCGCCACCGAAGTCGGCGTGGCCGGGAGTGTCGACGATGTTGATGCGGATGCCTTCGTAGTCGACCGCGGTGTTCTTGGAGAGGATCGTGATGCCGCGCTCCCGCTCCAGATCGTTGGAGTCCATCACGCAGGTGGGCACCGCCTCGTTGTCGCGGAAGATGCCCGACTGGGACAGCAGGGCATCGACCAGGGTGGTCTTGCCGTGGTCAACGTGGGCAATGATCGCAATATTGCGAATCGGGGCGCCTTTGATGTCGCCGCTCATGGGCAGATTGTCGTGATGGAGGGACTACGGGTTCGGGTCCTATGGCTTCGATCTTCCGAGATCTTCCGATACTTGACGGGCCGGGACCAGTCGGTTCCGGCGTGCCGGAGCCCCGCGAAGGGCCCGCGCCGGGAGGCGCTGAAGGAAAGACCCGTGGGGCTTCCAACAGTCACGCTCGGGCCGCCACGGTCGTTCTGAATCAGGCCTGGATCAGGTGATCACCAATGGAGCCAGGTTTCATCCTATCTCAATCCCTGGACGGCCCGGACTCAACCCTCTCCCGCAACGTGCCGCGGGTCACCCCTAGGCGGCTCTCCAGCTGTTCGCTGCGCCAGAGCTCCCGGCCGCTGCGCCTCCCCTCCAGCACTTCGCGGTAAAGCGCCACCCGCCTCCGGGTCTCGGCCCCGTTCTCCTCCAGCAGATCCAGCCGCAGGCGCCGCACCCCCGCCTGCAGCAGGGCGGGCAGGGCTTCGGCCGCCGTCTGGGCGGTGCCGTTGAAGAGGGTGTTGCGGCAGCCCAGGTCGGCCCGCAGGGGATGCTCCACCCCGCTGCGGTCGAGCAGCCGCACCTGGTGGCGTTCGCAGGGCCGGCCGCAGTCGGTGTGGTCGTGCCCGTCCGACAGGAACGCGCAGAAGAGGCAGTGCTCCATGTGAAACAGGGGCATGTGCTGGTGCACGTTCACCTCGATGCGGCCGGCCGGGCAGCCCGCCAGCAGCTCCAGCAGCTGGGGCAGGGCGAGGTCGTAGCTGGCGGTGAGCCGCTCCAACCCCCAGCGCTCGAAGAACCACTGCGCCGTGAGCGGGTTGGCCACGTTTAAGGAGAAATCCCCTGCGCAGGGGGCCAGGGGGGTGAGGCGCTCCAGCTGGTCGGCATTGCGCACCAGGTAGCCATCCGGCTGGGCCCGCAGCAGGGGCTCGAGGCTCCAGGCCTCGTCCGGACGGGTGATGCGCGCCCCCGCCAGCCAGATGCCCTCCGGCCAGCAGCCCCGGCCGATCGCCACCGCCTCCCGCAGCTCCGCCGGTTGCTCCAGATCGGCGATCACCATCGCCACCGGCTGGTCCCGCATGGCCCGCAGCTGCTCCAGGCTCCGCACCAGCACCACCAGCGCGGCTCCGGCCGGCTCCGGTGGCGGCGGGACCGCCCCCCGGACCCGCTGCAGCAGCTCCACCACGGACGGCCGGGGCGGCTCCGGCGCGTGCTCCGTTCCTGAGGCCTCTGCCTCCTGGATCGCCTGGGTGGCGAGGTGGTCCACCAGCTCCCGGCGCAGGCGGTTCAGTTCGGCCACCGGCAGGAAGAGCTCCTCGGGGAGTTCCACCAGCAGCGAGGCCAGCCGCCAGCCGCTTCCCCCCAGCCGTCCGAGCTGAGCCTCGAGCCGCTCCGTGGTGAGGGCCGCGCCACGGGCGGATTCCAGGGGCAGGCGGCTGCTCCAGCGCAATGGCTCGACAGTCGAACGAGACAGGCCCTCGGCGCCGAGCAGCTCCAGCACCAGCGGCGAGCCCAGCGCGCCCCGCACCCGCAGCTGCAGTGCCCGCGGTTGCTCCGGCGTTTCGGCGCTCGCCTGCCGCCGCCAGCGCTTCTCCAGGGCCGGATCGCTGCTGAGCCAGCAGGGGGAACCCGGCTGCAGAGCCTGGGGCAGCAACCGCCCCGGCCCGAGCCGCAGGGCCAGCAGCCCGGGAGCCCGCTGGTGCACCTCCATCACCCGGCCACCCACCTCGGCGGGAGGGGTGAGCGGCTCGCCACCCGGGGCCTCGAACACCACCCCATCGCCGGGCTTGAGGGCCTGCTCGGTTTCGAGCAGCCAGAGCCCGCCGCGGCGCTCCACCCCGCGGAAGGTCCCGATCCAGGGGCCCCGCTTCTTGCTCCAGCGGCCGTGCACAAGCCGGCGGTGGTTCACCCCCTCCAGCCAGCCGCTGGAGAGACCGCGCGAAAAACTGAGTTCCAGTTCCCGCCGCGTGGAAGCCACCTCCTCCTCCGGGAGCCTGTCCCGGGCGGCGGAGAGCTGGTCGAGGCCGCGCCGGTAGGCTGCCGTGACCGAGGCCACGTAGGTGGGGTCCTTGAGCCGACCCTCGATCTTGAGGCTGGCCACCCCGGCCGCCGTCAGCTGGGGCAGCAGCTCCCAGGCGGCCAGATCCTGGGGGGAGAGCAGGTAGCGCTGCTCCCCCAGATCCCGCTCCTGGCCGTCCACGATCAGCTGATAGGGCAGACGGCAGGCCTGGGCGCACTCACCCCGGTTGGCGCTCCGCTGCCCCAGGGCCTCGCTGGTGAGGCACTGGCCGGAGTAGGCCACGCACAGGGCCCCGTGCACGAACACCTCCAGCGGCACCGGCCGCCCCCGCTGCTCCAGCTGGCGGGCGATCCGCTCGAGGTCGCGCAGGCTGAGCTCCCGGGCCAGCACCACCCGCTCACAGCCCAGGTCCGCCGCCTGCACCACCCCCGCGGCACTGGTGATCGACATCTGGGTGGAACCGTGCAGCGCCAGATCGGGCACCAACTGCGAGGCCAGGCGGCAGAGGCCCACGTCCTGCACGATCACCGCATCCACCCCGGCGGCGTGGGCGTCCTGCAGCAGGGCGGCCGCCTCGGGGAGCTCGGCGGGGAACACGAGCACGTTGAGGGTGAGGAAACCCTTCAGCCCCCGCCGGTGCAGCCAGTCCATCACCTCCGGCAGGTCCTGGCGGCGGAAGTTCTCCGCCCGCAGGCGGGCGTTGAAGGCCTCCACACCGAAATACACCGCATCGGCGCCGTTGGCGGCAGCAGCCTGGAGGGAGGCCCAGCAGCCCGCTGGAGCCAGCAGCTCGGGCAGGGGATGGGCCGGCAGGGGTGGTGGGGTCATCGGGCCAGCCGCTGGGCAGGTTCAAACAGCTTCAGCGCCTCGGCGGAGCCCTCGAAGCGCCAGTGCCAGGGCTCGTAGCTCACCCCCTGGCGGTTGCCCTCGGGAAAGGAGAGCTGGAAGTGGTAGCGGGCCGCGTTGTCGCGCAGCCAGCGGAAGGCTTCGGTGCGATCGAAGCTGCGCGAGAGGTTCGTGGACGGGTCGCGGCCATCGCCCAGATCCACCGCATAGCCGGTGCTGTGTTCGGAAAAGCCGGGGGGGGCGCTCACCTGGGCCCGCTCGAGGGCGCTCTGGTTGCGCTCGGATTTCACATCGAAGAAAATCTGCTTCTGGAGATCGATCGAGCGGAAGGCACTCAGCACCACCAGATCCACGCCGTCGGCGCTGGCGGCCCGCTGCATCGCCAGCAGTTCCTCGGCGGCCTCGGGGCGCAGCTGCAGCCCCGGCGCCACTGCCACCAGCTGTGCGGCCGGAGCCTCGGCGTAGGGGAAGTGACCCAGGAGCCGGCCGTCGGCGCTCAGGCGGGCGTCGAGCCCCTCCACCGGCAGGGGTTCGAGCCAGCGGCGCCAGGGTCCGGGCACCAGCAGGAGCAGCGCCGTGGCGGCCACCAGGCCGATCACGGCACCCGCCACGGCCATGCGCTTGAAGGGGCGCCGCGGGAAGGCCGCCGGCGAGCGGCGGGCCAGAGGAATGTCTTCACCGATCACGGGTGCCGGCACCCCCCTCGTGCAGCCGTTCAACAATCGTACGGACGGCCGCTTTTGGGCCCCCGGAGGTTGCGGCAACGGTGTTAGCTTCCAGCCGGGGATCCTTCTGGCGGAGCAGGTTTCAAGATGTTGCGCGTTGCAGTGGTGGGCGGCGGCCCGAGCGGTTCCTGTGCTGCGGAAGTTCTCGCCAAGGCCGGAATCGAGACCTGGCTGTTCGAGCGCAAACTCGACAATGCCAAGCCCTGCGGTGGGGCGATTCCGCTCTGCATGGTGGAGGAGTTCGACCTGCCGGAATCGATCATCGACCGCAAGGTGCGGAACATGCGGATGATCTCCCCCTCCAACCGGGAGGTGGACATCTATCTGGACAACCAGAACGAATACATCGGCATGTGCCGCCGTGAGGTGATGGATGCCTTCCTCCGCAACCGCGCCGCCGACCTCGGGGCCCACCTGGTGAACGGCCTGGTCACCAAGATCGCCACCGGCAGCAACCGCCAGGGCCCCTACACGATCACCTCGCCGTTCAGCAGGCGCTTCTTGGCCCGCTCGCGGATGCCCACCTGCAGGC
>JBJTWS010000096.1:0-31621 GCA_046081905.1 Synechococcus sp.
GGCTGCTGCAGCACGAACTCCAGCCCCTGCAGATGCCCCAGAACGGCACGGGCCACGCCGTGCAGCAGCTGCTCGGCCCCCTGGAGGGCTTCACGGGCGACCTGCTGGTGCTCAATGGCGACGTGCCGCTGCTCCGCCCCCAGACCCTGGAGCGGCTGCTGGAGCGCCACCGCGCCAGTGGCGCCGCGGTGACCCTGCTCACCGCCCGGCTGGACGACCCCACCGGCTACGGCCGCGTGTTCGCCGACGCCGACGGCCTGGTGAGCGCCATCGTGGAGCACCGCGACTGCACCCCCGACCAGCGCCAGAACCCCCTGATCAACGGGGGCATCTACTGCTTCCGCTGGTCCGCCCTGGCGGAGGTGCTGCCCCAGCTGCGCAGCGACAACGACCAGGGCGAGCTCTACCTCACCGACACGGTGGCCCTGCTCCATCCCGCCCTGCACGTGGAGGTGGAGGATCCGGCCGAGATCGCCGGCATCAACGACCGCCTCCAGCTCAGCGCCTGCGAGGCCGTGCTGCAGGAGCGGCTGCGGCGCCACTGGATGGCCGAGGGTGTGACCTTCGTGGATCCATCCAGCTGCACCCTCAGCGAGGGCACCTGCTTCGGCCGCGACGTGGTGGTGGAACCGCAATGCCACTTCCGCGGCACCAACGGCATCGGCGACGGCTGCCGCATCGGTCCCGGCTGCCTGATCGAGGATTCGCTGCTGGGCGCCGGGGTGGAGGTCCTCCATTCGGTGCTGCGGGGCGCCTCGGTGGGGCCGGGCTGCAGCGTGGGGCCCTTCGCCCAGCTGCGTCCGGGCAGCTGCCTGGAGGAAGGCTGCCGCGTGGGCAACTTCGTGGAGATCAAGAACAGCTCCCTGGCGGCCGGGGTGAAGGTGAACCACCTCAGCTACATCGGCGATGCCGATCTCGGCGCCGGCGTGAACGTCGGGGCCGGCACGATCACCGCCAACTACGACGGCGTGCGCAAGCACCGCACCGTAGTGGGGGCTGGCAGCAAGACCGGCGCCAACTCGGTGCTGGTGGCCCCGATCCGCATCGGGGAGCGGGTCACGGTGGGGGCCGGCTCCACCCTCACCCGCGACGTGCCCGACGGCGCCCTGGCCCTGGGGCGGGCGCGCCAGCTGATCCGCGAGAACTGGCCCGGTCCCTCCTGAATCCCCTCCCCGCCGCTCGCTGCCCCGCCATGCGCCTCACCCTGCCGCTGCTGCTGAGCCTGCTGCCGGCCGCCGCGGTGATCGCCCTGGTGGAGCAGCCCTACCAGTGGTTCTCGGCCCTGGGGTTCGTGCTGCAGCGCCGCTGGCCCCTCGGCACCGCCCAGCCCCTGCCCGGGGCCCTGGTGTTGGCGGTGCCGCTGCTGGGCACGCTGCTCTTTCTGCTGCTGGCCTGGGGACCCCTGGCCCGGGGCCGGGGCGGCGGCCTCACCGGCCTGCTTGCCCTGCAGCGTCCTGAGGAAGCGGGAGCCGGCGCCGATCCCGATCCGGAGGCCACCGCCCAGGCCAGCCTCAGCCCGATGGTGCAGCTGGCCCGCCTGCCCCTGCTGGCCCTCACCCACCTGGCGGGGCTCTCGGTGGGCACCGAGTCGCCCTCGGCGGCCCTGGGGGCCTCCACCCTGCTGGCCCTGCGGCGCTGGCTGCCGGCCCTGGCACAGCTGCCGCTTCCCCTCCTGCTGGCGATCGGCGGTGGCGCTGGCCTGGGGGCCGCCTTCCGCTCCCCCATCCTGGGGCTGGCCTACGCCCTCGAGGAGCTCAGCACCAACGGCGGCCCCCTGCTGGTGCTGCCCACCCTGCTGCTGGCCGGCCTCGGCACGATCCTGGCGGGCTGGATCGCCCCGGCCTCCCTCGGCCAGCCGGCCCGGCTGGTGGCGCCCCCCGGCGTTGCCCTCGACAGCCTCGTGCCCCCGGCTCTCTGGCCGGCGCTGCTGCTCACGGCGGTGCTGATGGGCTTTCTCGGGGTGCTGTTCGTGCGGCTGCTGGTGCCCTGCAGCTCCCTGCTGGGGGGCTGGCTGCGGCGGCACCGGTGGCCCAGCGCCACCGCTCTGGCGCTGGCCTTCGCGATGGTGGCGGTGCTCAGCGGCGGCTTCAGCCTGAACGACGGTTCCCTCGCCCTGGGCCCCGCCCTGGCCGGCAACCCCACGGCCCTGTCCTGGGCGGGGCTGCCGCGGCTGCTGGGGCCGCTGCTGAGCATCTCCTTCGGCGCCCCCGGCGGCCTGATGCACGACACCATGACCCTGGGGGCCGTGGTGGTGGGTCCCTTCGTGCAGGGGCTGCCGCCGGAGCAGCGGGCTGCCTTCGCGGGGGTGGCGGCCGCGGCGGTGTTCGCCGGCGCCTGCCGCACGCCCCTGTTCTGCGCGGTGTTCGTGTTCACGCTCCAGAGCCAGATCACCCTGGTGCCCTGGCTGCTGGTGGCTTCCTCCGTGGCGGCGGGCCTGGGGGAACTCTGCGGCGGCCCCACCTGGAATGAGGCCCAGGTGGAGCGCCAGCAGGCCGCCCGCCGCCCGGCAACCTCCTCCTGAGCCTGGGCGGCTCAGGCCCTCAGGCGCCGCTTAGGCCCAGCTCTCCTGCTCCAGCAGCGGCAGCACCTGCTCGAGGGCCACCCCGCGGCTGGCCTTCAGCAGCAGCACATCGCCGCTCTTCAGCCAGGCGCGCAGGGGCTCGATCGCCTCGGGGGCCCGCCGCACCCGCGCCAGCCGCGGCAGGGCGGCCGCCTCCTCCTCCATGGCGTCCCCCTCGGGGCCACCATCCACCAGCACGAGTCCGTCGAGGCCGAGGGCGGTGGCACGGGCGGCCACCTGCCGATGCAGTGCCAGGCTCTGCTCCCCGAGTTCGAGCATGGTGCCGAGCACCGCGAAGCGCCGACCCGGCTGGCGGGCGAGCAGCTCCAGGGCCGCCAGCACCGCCTCCGGCGAGGCGTTGTAGGTCTCATCGAGCACGGTGAGGCCCTGGACCTGGCGGCGCCGGTTGCGGCCGCCCGGCACCTCCACCGCCAGGGAATTGAGGCTCTCGGGGGCCACCCCCAGATGCCGGGCCACCGTCAGGGCCAGCAGCAGGTTCCGGGCGTTGTGGCGTCCCTCCAGCGGCAGTGCCACCTCCATCTCCCGCTCGTGCCACTGCACCCGCATCCGGGTGCCATCGATCTGGAGATGGCCGCTCCAGTCTGGGGCGGGCAGTCCGGCGGCGCCGGGGGGGTCATCCGCCAGGGCCACCCGTTGCACCGCGCCGCTCCAGCCCCGCGCCACGCAGGCCTCCAGCAGCGGATCCCCGGCGGGGATCACCAGGAGCCCTCCCGGCCCCAGTCCCTGGGTGATCTCCGCCTTGGCCCGGCCGATCGCCTCGCGGCTGCCGAGCCGGCCGATGTGGGCCGTGCCGATGTTGGTGATCACGGCCACATCCGGGCTGGCGCAGAGGGTGAGCCGCTCGATCTCGCCGGGGCCGCGCATGCCCATCTCCACCACCAGGGCGGCGGTGCCGGCATCGGCCTTCAGCAGGGTGAGGGGAACGCCGATGTCGTTGTTCTCGTTGCCGCTGCTGGCCACCACCGCACCCAGGGGAGCCAGGGCGGAGCGGATCAGTTCGCGGGTGGTGGTCTTGCCGGCCGAACCGGTCACCGCCACCACCGGGGCGCTGAGCTGGCGGCGCCAGAGGCCCCCCAGCTGCTGGTAGGCGAGCAGCGAATCCGGCAGGAGCCACACCGGCCGCCCGCAGGCCTCGAGCCGCTCCCGCATCGGTCCATCCACCCGGTCGGCCTGGGCCACGGCGGCGCAGGCCTGGCCGCCCTGCAACGCCGCCTCCAGGAAGGCGTGGCCATCGAAGCGCTCCCCCACCAGGGCCACGAACAGATCGCCGGACCGCAGGCGACGGCTGTCGGTTGCGATCGCGCTGGCGGGCAGGCTTTCCCGCTGCCACGCCTCCACACCTGCCTCACCGGCCGCCTCACCGGGAGCGGCGGCCGGCGTCCCCAGGGGCGGACCCCAGAGCTCCACCAGCTGGCTCAGGCGGATCTCCATCGGGCAACTCCTTCAGGGCAAGAGGTGGGGATCGAGCAGGATCATGCCGGATCCCAGCCGGGCGGATTGCCCCAGCCGGCGCCCCTGGCGATCCACCAGTTCGAGCCGCCCGTAGCCCTCTTCCTGGGCCCTCTGCCACCAGAGATCCGCCAGCTGCTCCCGCTGGCCCTCCTCCAGGGATCCGTAGGGCTCCCCCAGCCGCAGCCGCAGGCTGCCGAGGCTGGGGATCGGCTCGGCCTCCAGCCAGAGCGGCGAAGCCTTCGGGGTGCGGGGAAGGCTCTGCAGTTCCGCGGCGTAGGCCGCGGCGATCGGACTGGGTTCCGGCGCCGGATTCGCCAGGTCTGACGTCTGCGGAGCGGCCGGTTCGGGCTCCGCCGGGCTCGGTTGCCGTGCGTCGGCTTTGGCGCGGTCGGCTTCGGCAGGGTCGGGGGCACGGGTTGGGTCCGGGCTCCCCTCAGGGGCTTCGCCCGCCGCGCCGGGGCCTGAGGCTGGCGCTGGCACTGGGGCTTGGTCACCGCCGAGCTCCTGGCCGGGCTTAGGTGTGGGCTGCTGGAGGGAAACAGGTGCCGCTTCCGCCCCGGCTGGGTCGGGGGGAGGAGCGGCCAGGGCGCCAGGAAAGAGCCGGGGAAGGCTGGTGCACAGCAGCACCAGCAGCGCCAGGGCCCCCGCCAGCACCAGGGGCCAGAACAGGGGCGCCAGCGGGCGGGGCCAGGCCGCCGGCAGGGGCAGGTCGCCGCTGGCGTTGCGGCGCCGCAGTTCGAGGATCTTGAGGCGTCCGCTGGCAGCCAGGGCCCGCAGGTCGCGTCCGAGCAGGTGCCAGGGGCTTTCGTAGGGCGCCGGCAGGGGCGCCCGGCCCCGTTCAGCCATGGATGCGGCGGCGCAGCAGGCTGAGCGGGTTGCGGCTGCCGCGCGGCTCCTCGCCCGCCGAGGGCTCCGGGGTGGTGGGGGCCTGGGCGCCCCGGAGGCTGGGATCGGCATCCTGCCCCTGGGAGAAGCGCTCCACCTCCTCCGCCAGGGGGGTGGGTTCCTTCACACCGCAGACGTCGCGGTACATCACGTCGTATTCCAGGGCGGAGCGGGCCCAGCTGAGGTCCTGGGTCATGCCGCGGCGCTGCAGTTCCTCCCAGCTGGAGCGGTGGCGGTAGGCCTCCCAGGAGCGCACGATCGCGGTGAAGAAATCCACCGGCTCGTAGCGATCGAAGCAGAAGCCGGTGCCGGTGCCCGCGTCTGGGTCGTGGGGGGGAACGGTGTCCACCAGGCCGCCCACCCGCCGCACCACCGGCACCGAGCCGTAGCGCATGGCCAGCATCTGGCTGATGCCGCAGGGCTCGAAGCGGCTCGGCATCAGGAAGGCATCGCTGCCGCCGTAGATCAGGCGGGAGAGGGCATCGTCGTAGGTGAGGAACACGGCGAAGCGGCCCGGATGGCGCGCCGCCATCTGCCACAGCCCCGACTCATAGCCCCGATCGCCGGTGCCCAGCACCACGATCTGGCTGTCGGTGTAGGCCAGCACCCGGTCGGCCACCTGCAGCAGCAGGTCCACCCCCTTCTGGTCCACCAGCCGGCTCACCATGCCCATCAGGTAGGTGCGCGGGCTCACCCGCAGCCCCATCCGCTCCTGCAGGGCCTGTTTGTTGCGCGCCCGCGGCGAGAGGTCGGAGGCATCGAAGCGGGCCGGCAGGGTGGCGTCGGTGGCGGGGTTCCAGTCCTCGGTGTCGATGCCGTTGAGGATGCCCCGCAGCTTGCCGCTGATGAAGTTGAGCAGGCCATCGAGCTGCTCGCCGTACTGCGGTGTGCGGATCTCCATCGCGTAGGTGGGCGACACCGCATTCACCCGGTCGGCATAGAGCAGTGCCGCCGCCATGGTGTGGTCGCCCTGCATGTACCAGGGGCACCAGGTCATCCGCTCCAGTTTCCAGCGCCAGGGACCCTGGTACTTGAGGTTGTGGATGGTGAAGACCGTGCTGATTTCCGGGTCCTGATGCATCCACACCGGGATCATGCCGGTGTGCCAGTCGTGGCAGTGCAGCACCTGCGGCTTCCAGCCGCCGTTCCAGGCGAATTCAGCCGTGGCGCTGGCGAAGAAGGTGAAGCGCCAGTCTTCGTCCTCACCGCCATAGATCCGCTCGGGATCGAAGACCGGATGGCCCACCAGATAGATCGGCAGCCCATTGCTGGGATGGCGGGTCTCGAACACCGAGAAATCGGTGCCCATGGTGTGGCCGCGCCAGATCGGCTCCGCCGGGATCGGCAGGCGGCTCCAGAGCTTGCCGTAGCCCGGCATGATGATGCGCACGTCGTGGCCGAGGGCCGCCAGGGCTGGGGGCAGGGAGCCCACCACATCCCCCATGCCGCCCACCTTCACCATGGGAGCGCATTCAGCGGCGGCGAACAACACCCGCATTGAGATCCTGCCGGAAGTGGCGGCAATACTACGGGCGTTTCCTGGGAGCCCCTGGAGCGGGGAGCACGCCCTCAGGGCAGCACGGTGACCGGCGTTCCCACCTGCACAAGGTCGTAGAGGGCCTGCACGTGCTCATCGAAGAGGCGGACGCAGCCATGGGACACCGCCTGCCCCACGCTGGCGCGGTTGGGGGTGCCATGGAAGCCGGCGGTGACGCAGCCCTCCACCACCAGGTTCTCCTGGCCGTTGAAGCCGCGGCGGCCGTTGCAGTCGCGGTGGAAGCCGATCCAGCGGCTGCCGAGCGGATTGGACGGCCCCGGCGGGATCAGCCGCCCGTTGGCCGGGTGCTGCCACACCGGATGGGTGCGCATCTCGATCACCGCGAAGCGACCCACCGGCGTCTCCCAGCCCGGCATGCCCACGGCCACGGGAAAGCGGCGCACCTCCTGGCCGTTCTCCAGTACCAGCAGGCGCCGGTGGCGGCGATCCAGCACCAGCTCCCGCCCGAAGCTGTCGGGAGCTGCCCCGGCGGCAGGGTGGGTCTCGGCCCCGGAGAGCAGGGCCATGGGCTGCCGGGGCTCAGCGGGGGCCCCCTGGGCCCCGGAGGGCCGGGGGGCCAGGGCCGCGATCAGGGGAAGAACAACAAGCGGGAGGATCCGCCAGACCCTGCAGCGCCGGGGGGTGGAACCGGTTCTCACCTATTGCGAACAGTTGTCTCCGTTGCCCTCAGGGTAGCCAGTCCGAGCCGGAGAAGTCGGGAGGGCGCTTCTCGAGGAAGGCATTGCGCCCCTCCTGGCCCTCGGCGGTCCGGTAGAAGAGGTGGGTGGCCTGCCCCGCCAGCTCTTGGATGCCGGCCAGGCCGTCGGTTTCGGCGTTGAAGGCGGCCTTGAGGCAGCGGATCGCGGTGGGGCTGTGGCGCAGCACCTCCCGGGCCCAGGCCACCCCCTCGGCCTCCAGCTGCTCCAGGGGCACCACGGCATTCACCAGCCCCATGGCCAGGGCCTCGCTGGCGTTGTACTGGCGGCAGAGGAACCAGATCTCGCGCGCCTTGCGCTGCCCCACCACCCGGGCCAGGTAGCCCGCCCCGAAGCCCCCGTCGAAGCTGCCCACCCGCGGGCCCGTCTGGCCGAACACGGCGTTCTCGGCCGCCAGGCTGAGGTCGCATAGCAGATGCAGCACCTGGCCGCCGCCGATCGCGTAGCCGGCCACCAGGGCGATCACCACCTTCGGCAGGCTGCGGATCAGCCGCTGCAGGTCGAGCACATTCAGCCGGGGCAGCCCCGTTTCATCCACATAGCCCCCGTCGCCCCGCACGCTCTGGTCGCCGCCGGCGCAGAAGGCCCAGCCGCCGTCGGCGGCCGGCCCCGCCCCGGTGAACAGCACCACCCCGAGGCGGGGGTTGTCGCGCACCCGCGAGAAGGCATCGCAGAGCTCCTGCACCGTGCGGGGCCGGAACGCGTTGCGCTTGTGGGGCCGGTTGATCGTGATCCGGGCGATGCCCTCCTCGCTCAGCTCGAAGCGGATGTCTTCGTAGGACCCGACGGCTTGCCAGATCACCGGCTGGGGGGAGGGGCTCACGCGGCGCCTGCGGACGGTGGGGCCATTGTGCGCAGCCGCTGCCGCAGGGCCGCATCCCGGCGCCGGTCGGTGCGCACCTCCAGCAGGGCCACGGGTTGCTCCAGGGCCCAGGCCAGACCCTCGGCCAGGGCCGCCCAGCCCCCGATGGCGCGGGAGGGCACCCCATGGGCCGCCGCCAGGCCCCGGGCCTCCACCGCCTGGGGCATGGCGAAGAGCTGCTCGAACTGCGGATCCGCGCCGCCCCGCACGGGCAGCTGCTCGAAGATGCCGCCGCCGCCGTTGTCGATCAGCAGCACCGTGAGCTGGCCCCTCAGCTGGCGGTGCCAGAGCCAGCCGTTGCTGTCGTGCAGCAGGGCCAGATCGCCGCTCACCAGCACCGCCCGGCCCAGGGCCTCCGCCAGGCCGCAGGCGATCGAGAGGGTGCCGTCGATGCCGGAGGCCCCCCGGAAGGCGTACACCGGCCGGGCCGGTCCGCCCGGATCGCCGAAGCTCTCCCAGTCGCGCACCGGGCTGCTGTTGGCCAGCATCAGCGGCAGCCCCGGCGGCAGGTGCCGGCTCAGCCAGCGGGCCAGGGCGGGTTCGCTGAGATCGCCATCGCCGCTTCCCTCGCCGGTGCTGCCGCTGCCACCGGGCAGGAGTTCATCGAGGCGGCCCTGCAGCCATGCATCGCGCTCCAGCCAGGCCGCGTCCTGGCGGCGGCTCGCCGCGCTGGGCCCGTGGCCGCTGCCGGCCTGGTCCTGTTCCGCCAGCCAACGCACCAGACCGCGCGGGTCCTGGCCCGCGGCGGTGCCGAGCGGATCGAGCCGGCGGGGCTCCCCCTCACTCACCAGCAGCTGGGCGCCGCCGGGGCGCTGCAGCCAGCGCTCCAGCCGCCGGCTGGCGGGCTGCGGCCCCAGCCGCAGCACCTGGGGACGGCCGGCGGGCCCCTCCCCGGTGCTGGGGTCCTCCAGGAGCAGGTCGTAGCCGGCCACCAGCGCCAGACCCCCGCAGCCCCGCAGGCCCGAGAGGGCATCGGCGAACACGGGCCAGCCGCTGCGCTCCTGCCAGCGCCGCAGGGCCGCCAGAAAGGATGGGAAGCCCTGCGGGGTCCCGCGCCAGGGTCCCGCCACCACCACGCCGGGCTGATCGGGATCCAGGCGCACGGGAGGTTCCGCCGCCGCCGCTGGGCTGGGCAGGGTGGCGTCGCCGGCCGGGGGCGATGGCGCCACCAGCGGATCCTTGGCGCTGCCCCCCAGCAGCAGCGCTTCCACGGCGTCCCGCTCCGATCGGGTGCCGTGCAGGGGTTCGGCGAAGGGCAGGTTGAGGTGCACCGGCCCCGGGGGCGGTCCGCCGCAGGCCGCCAGGGCCTGTTGGGCCAGCTCCGACAGGGCCGCCGCGCCGGCCTCGTGCAGGCCGCCGGAGGGTCCCTCCCGCAGCAGGCGGCAGTTGGCCCGCAGGAAGTCCTGCTGGTTCACCGTCTGGTTGGCGCCGCAGTTCTTGAGCGCCTCCGGCCGGTCGGCGGTGAGCAGCAGCAGGGGGATGGCGCCGTAGTCGGCCTCCACCACGGCCGGCAGCAGGTTGGCCGCGGCCGTGCCGGAGGTGGTGACCACCGCGGCGGCCTGGCCCTCGGCGCGCCCCAGCCCCAGGGCGAAGAACGCCGCCGAGCGCTCGTCGATGGCGGTGTGCAGCCGCAGCAGCCCGTGGCGGGCCAGCAGGCCGGCCGCCAGCGCCAGGGGGCCCGAGCGGCTTCCCGGGCAGAGCACCAGCCGGGCCAGGCCCTGCCGCCGGAGCGCCTGCAGCAGAGCCAGGGCTGCCTCAAGGTTCCGCTGGGCCCGGCCCGCCTCTGCCACCGGCGTCGTTGTTCAGGATGGGCCGATCATCCTCACCGGTGGACCTGCGCCCGATGCCCTCGTCCCCAACGCCCGCCCCCACCGCCCCGCGCCCGGAGGGCTGGCTGCCGTTGCTGCGCCAGCTGCTGGTGTGGGTTCTGGTGGCCCTGCTGCTGCGAACCTTCGTGATCGAGCCCCGCTGGATCCCCTCCGGTTCGATGCTGCCCACCCTGCAGCTGCAGGACCGGGTGCTGGTGGAGAAGCTCCGTGCCCACCGTCCGGCGTCCCTGCCGCTGGGCAGCATCGTGGTGTTCCACCCCCCCGCCGCCCTGGTGGCTGCCGGCTACGACCCGGAGGCGGCCCTGATCAAGCGGATCGTGGCCGCCCCCGGTGACACCGTGGAGGTGCGCGGCGGCCAGCTCTTTCGCAACGGGGCTCCGGTGCAGCCCGACTGGGCCCCGGAGCCGATCAACTACAGCCTCCCGCCCCTCACGGTGCCGCCGGGGCACCATCTGGTGCTGGGGGACAACCGCAACGCCAGCCTCGATTCCCACCTCTGGGGCCCATTGCCCGATGGGCAGCTGATCGGCGCGGCGGTGTGGCGCTACTGGCCCCTGAGCCGCTTCGGGCCGCTGGGCCGTCGCCCGATCGGGCCGCCTGGAGAGATTGTGAAGCAATAGCTGGGTTAGGGTTCAACGGTGTTCCAGAGCACCCCGGAGGGAGATGTTCAACCCGGAGTTCCTGAAGACCGACACCGACGCGATCAGCAGCAACTCGCTGATCCAGTACCTGCAGGAACAGTCTCCCGATGTGCTCCAGCGCGTGGCCCGCTCGGCCAGCACGGACATGCAGGAGATCATCCGGCACAACGTCCAGGGTCTGCTGGGCATGCTTCCCGGTGAGCAGTTCGAGGTGAAGATCCAGGCCAGCCGCGACAACCTCGCCGGCCTGCTCGCCTCCGCGATGATGACCGGCTACTTCCTGCGCCAGATGGAGCAGCGCATGGAGCTCGAAGCGTCCCTGATCGGCAGCGGCGGGCTCGAGGAGGCCGACGAGGCCTCGCCCGGCGATCTGCGCCTCTGAAGCCGCCCCCTCTCTGGCGTTCACAGCGTTCCGAGCACTCCCCAGCGGGTTCAGGAGCGCGGCACCACCCCCAGCCGCACCAGTTGCCGGTCGATCCCGGCCAGGAGCTCCCAGGGGCCTTCCTCCGGGGCCCAGGTGCGCTCCACGAGGGACTGGGCCGTGGTTTCCAGCAGTTCGGGGCTGCAGGCCACCGGCGCCTCGTAGTGGGCCGGGATCAGCCAGCGCAGCTCCGGCCAGCGGGCCAGCTGCTGCAGCCAGGTCACCAGGGCCTCACGGGAGCGGGGGAATACCAGCCGCTCCAGCACCGGCGCCACCGTGAGGGGATCACTGCCGCTGCGGCTCAGGGCCTCGAATTCCTGCTCCCAGCCCGCCTGCCAGGCGAAGGGATAGAAGCCGAAATGGGCCCGGGCACTGCGCAGCCCCGGCGCCAGGCTGCGGCGCAGCACCTGGGGCAGGGGCGGTACCGTCACGCTGGCCGGGCGGAGATAGGACGCGAACAGCACCAGCCGCTTCCAGCCGCGGGCGCGGGCCTCGGGGCTGTCGGCCAGGGGTTCATCGCCCAGTTCCCGCGCATGGAAGAGCAGGGGCGTGGGATCGGCGGCGAAGAGCTCCGGCGGCTCCGCCCCGATCGACACCAGCGCATCGGTGAGCAGCACGCTGCCGCTGGCCCGGTGCAGGCAGGCCACCTCCAGGAAGGTGCCCAGACCCAGATCCAGCGGACCGAGGCTGCACCATTCGAGCTCGCCCGGGTGGGGGTAGCCCTCGGCCCCGAGGATGCGGGTGCGCTCCGGCGGAAAGCCCAGCCAGCCCAGCGGCAGCGACAGCGGAAAGCTCCACTGCCGCTCGCTCACCCACACCTCCGCCTGGGGGAAGGCGCGTGCCAGCGCCGGCAGGGGCAGCTTGTGCTCCAGGCCGGAGCTGGTGGGCAGCACGATCGTGCGCACCGGACCCCAGCGCTCCTCCAGCTCCGCCAGGGCGCGCTGGACCTGGCGGGTGGGGGCCACCGGCGCGTAGAGCAGCAGGCCGTGCTGGAGCCGCAGCACCGTCATCCGGATCGGCACCGCCACGTAGTACACGCCTTGCAGCTGCTCGAAGCTCCAGACCTGGTCCTTGATCAGTTCGCGCACCAGGGTGGTGCGGCGGCCGTAGGGGTAGAGGGGCAGCAGCGGCCACCAGGGCCAGTGCTGCTCGGCGGCGCCGGTGCTCATTGCGCCCGCGAGGCCTGGCGGCGGTGGGCCAGCAGCCCGTGGCGGGGGGCCAGGATCAGCGCCAGCAGGAACAGGGCCGTCTGCAGCAGCACGATGCAGCCGGCTGTGGAGGCATCGAACCAGTAGCTGGCATACACCCCCAGCACACTCGCCAGGGAGGCGCTGGCCATGGCCAGGGCACACATCCGATCGAAGCGGTCGGTGAGCAGGTAGGCGGTGGCGCCGGGGGTCACCAGCATCGCCACCACCAGGATGATGCCCACGGTCTGGAGGCCCGCCACGGCCGCCAGGGAGAGCATCGAGAGCAGCAGGTAGTGGAGCACGCCGGTGCGGATCCCGATCGAGCGGGCGTGGGTGGGATCGAAGCAGAACAGCACCAGATCCCGGCGGAGCAGCAGCAGCACCGCCAGCACGATCAGGCAGATCCACAGGGTCTGGCGCAACTCGTCGGGGGCGATACCGAGCACGTTGCCGAAGAGGATGTGGGTGAGGTCGATGGTGCTGCGCATCTTCGAGACCAGGGTGATCCCCAGGGCGAAGAAGCCGGTGAACACCAGCCCGAGCACCGTGTCCTCCTTCACGCGGGGCTTCTGCTTGATGAAGCCGATCGAGGCCACCGAGCCCACCCCGAACACGAAGGCCCCCAGGGCATAGGGAAGCCCCAGGGCGTAGGCGATCACCACCCCCGGCATCACCGCATGGGACACGGCATCGCCCATCAGGGCCCAGCCCTTGAGGGTCATGAAGCAGGAGAGCAGCCCGCAGACGCTGGCCACCAGCACGCTCACCAGCAGCGCCTTGACCATGAAGTCGTGCTGCAGGGGCTCGAGCAGCAGGGGCAGGAGGTCCACCTCAGCGCTCCTCGCCGGGGGCGAGCGGCGGCAGGCCGCCGAAGGTGCGGGCCAGGTTCTCGGGGGTGAAGACCTCGGAGGTCTCGCCGTAGGCAAGCACGGTCTTGTTGATCAGCACCACCTGGTCGCAGAAGCTGCGCACGTGGGCCATGTCGTGGGTGGAGATCAGCATCGAGCGCCCCTCCCGACGAAACTGCAGCAGCAGATCCACGATCAGTTTCTCGGTGCGGATGTCCACGCCGTTGAAGGGTTCATCCAGCAGCAGCACCGAGGCCCCCTGGGCCAGGGCGCGCGCCAGGAAGGCCCGTTTGCGCTGGCCCCCCGAGAGGGAGCCGATCTGGCGCTGGCGCAGGTCGAGCAACTCGACCCGGGCCAGGGCTTCGCGCACGGCGGCATGGTCGCGGGCGCGGGGGATCCGCAGCAGGTTCATGGAGCCGTAGCGCCCCATCATCACCACGTTCTCCACACTCACCGGGAAATCCCAGTCCACCATCTCGCTCTGGGGCACGTAGGCCACCGCCTGCCGGTGCTGCGCTTCGCGCACGCTGCGGCCATTGATGCGGATGCTGCCGGAGGAGGGCTTCACGAAGCCCATCAGGGCCTTGAACAGCGTCGATTTGCCGGCTCCGTTCATGCCCACCAGGCCACAGATGCTGCCGGCGGGCACGACCAGGCTCGCCCCGTGCAGCGCCACCACGCCGTGGTAAGCAACGCTCAGGTTGTCCACCCGCAGCCGCGGAGCCAGGGCGGCGTCAGCCATTCGTGAGCCCCTTCACGATCAGATCGACGTTGTGCCGCTGCAACTTCAGCAGGCTAGACGCGGGTCCGTCGGGAGCCGAGAGCGAATCGACGTAGAACGTACCCCCGAAGCGGGCGCCGCTGGCGGCCGCCACCTGGCGCATGCCCTTGTCGTTCACGGTGCTCTCGCAGAACACCGCCGGCACGCGGCGCTGCCGGACGGTGTCGATCAGCAGGGCCTGACGCCGCGGCGTGGCCTCCCCCTCGCCGTTCACCGGCCAGAGGTAGCCCTCCCCCAGGCCATAGTCGCGGGCCATGTAGCTGAAGGCCCCCTCGCAGGTCACCAGCAGCCTCTGGTGAGGTGGCACCTGGTCGAGGGCCTTCCGCAGGCTCCCATCGAGGGTTGCCAGCTCCCGTTTGTAGGCCTCGGCCCGCTGGCGGTAGCCCTCCGCCCCGGCGGGATCGAGGGCGATGAAGGCATCGCGGATGTTGTCCACGTATCGCTTGGCCAGCCGGGGCGACATCCAGGCATGGGGATTGGGGATCTCCACCCCGGCCTCCGGCCGCGCCGAAGCGCTGCCGCCCTGGGCAAGGGGATCGATGCGGATCGGCAGGGGCTCGATGCCCTCGGTCACCACCACGCGGCGGGCACCCTGGATGTTGTCGGTGAAGCGTCGCGACCAGCGCTCCAGGTTGAGGCCGTTCTCGAGCACCAGCACGGCTCCCTGGGCCCGGCGCAGGTCGCTGGGGGTGGGTTCGTAGTCGTGGATCTCACTGCCCACCTTGGTGATCGAGGCCACCCGCAGGCGATCACCGGCCACATGGCGGGCCATGTCGGCCAGCACGGTGAAGGTGGTGAGCACCAGCGGCCGGCCATCGGCGGCTGCCCCGGGCTCGGTGACCTGCGGCGCCTCGGCGGCCGGTGGCTGGACCGGGCGGCAGCTCACCAGGGCCAGGGACGCGGTAAGGAGCCAGGGAAGCGGCAGGCGCATCCGCGCGGTTGGGTATCGGGGAGCACACCCTAGAAACAGGGAAAAGCCCCGGTGGGTAGACCCACCGGGGCTGGAACCACGGGGTCGTGGCGCTGAGGATCAGCCGATCGAGGGGGCGGTGAGGGCCACGGGGGTGGCGCTGGTGGCCGCCAGGTCGAGCGGGAAGTTGTGGGCGTTGCGCTCGTGCATCACTTCCATGCCGAGGCCGGCACGGTTGAGCACGTCGGCCCAGGTGGGAAGCACCCGACCCTGGGAATCCAGGATCGACTGGTTGAAGTTGAAGCCGTTCAGGTTGAAGGCCATGGTGCTGACGCCCAGGCTGGTGAACCAGATGCCCACCACGGGCCAGGCGGCCAGGAAGAAGTGGAGGGAGCGGCTGTTGTTGAAGCTGGCGTATTGGAAGATGAGGCGACCGAAATAACCGTGGGCAGCCACGATGTTGTAGGTCTCTTCCTCTTGGCCGAACTTGTAGCCGTAGTTCTGGCTCTCGCTCTCGGTGGTTTCCCGCACCAGCGAGGAGGTCACCAGCGAGCCGTGCATGGCGGAGAACAGGCTGCCGCCGAACACACCCGCCACCCCCAGCATGTGGAAGGGGTGCATCAGGATGTTGTGCTCCGCCTGGAACACCAGCATGAAGTTGAAGGTGCCCGAGATGCCCAGGGGCATGCCGTCGGAGAAGGAGCCCTGACCGAAGGGATAGATCAGGAACACGGCGAAGGCCGCGGACAGCGGGGCGCTGTAGGCCACGCAGATCCAGGGGCGCATGCCGAGGCGGTAGGAAAGCTCCCACTGGCGGCCCATGTAGGCCGAGATCCCGATCAGGAAGTGGAACACCACCAGCTGGTAGGGGCCACCGTTGTAGAGCCACTCATCGAGGCTGGCGGCTTCCCAGATGGGATAGAAGTGCAGGCCGATGGCGTTGCTGGAGGGCACAACAGCACCGGAGATGATGTTGTTGCCATAGATCAGCGAGCCGGCCACAGGCTCACGGATGCCGTCGATGTCGACGGCGGGGGCGGCGATGAACGCCACCAGGTAGCAGATGGTGGCGGCCAGCAGGCAGGGGATCATCAGCACACCGAACCAACCCACATAGATGCGGTTGTTGGTGGAGGTGACCCACTGGCAGAAGCTTTCCCAGCTTCCACTGCGGCCGCTGCGAACGGCGGTGGTCATGGAGAAAGAGGACGGATGGGGTATGGAAGGGCTGGCCCGGCGGTGGATCCGTGGCCGGTTTGAAGCAGTTCTGCGAGGGAGCAGGGCTGCTCCGGGCTCTGGTGCCAACCGAAGGCATCACCCGGCACCCCCTGGATCTGCCGCCCGTGCCGCAGTCCTGGAGTAGGTCTGCGGCGTGGAAGGAAGGCAAAGCCCAGGAGGGAACCCGCTGGAAAGTGTCCTGCCGGAAGACCCGGGGAACTCCCTGAAACGAGTTAGAAAAACGTTACGGACTCAGGCCCTCTGCGGCCGTTGCTGGGCCCGATCGGCAAACAATCGTTCCCTTGCTTCATTCCCTGTTACCCGCCATGTAACGGGTTCTTCACCAGGCGGCGCCACCCTCCAGGGCGGGCCGCTCCGTCAGGGACGCCGGCCTGGAGCTCTGATGCTGCAGCCACTCCCGCCCCTGCTGCAGGAACTGGGCCCAGTTCACCTTTTCCTGCTCGGCCGCCCGGGCCACCAGCAGGGGCGCCTGCTGCTTGATCCGCTCCAGGTCCGGCGCCGATACACCGGCCGTGAGGGCGAGCATGTCCGCCATGGCATGGCCCACCACCCGGGTGAGGTAGGCGGCGCTCACCGCCTGCACCGCCCCACCGATCAGCCAGGTAGCACCGTGGAGCTTCACCGCCGAGGCCAGGGCCTGGCTGCTCCACTCCACCACCCCCTGGGCCAGGGCCGCCTTGCCGATCTCCAGGGCCGCCTCCCGCAGCTGCGGCATCGACCAGGAGCAGTTCCACAGCCGCGCCATCTCCTGCAGCATCATGCCGTTGGCCACCGCCAGCACCAGCAGATCAAGGCTCGGCAACGGCGCGGCGAACACCCCCGCCGCCACGATCCACTGGGTGCGCTGCTGCAGATGGCTCCAGCGCTGGCGCCGCAGACCCTCCAGGTCGGCCTGCCAGCGGCCGTGCAGAAGGCGCAGGCTCCGCAGCCGGGCCTCGCCCCGCAGCTGGCCCGGCCGCTGCCGCAGCTCCAGGGCCAGGGGTTCGAGCACCGCCCCCAGGCTTTCGGCCTCTCCGTTCCAGAGGAGAAGCCGGGCCGCCTGCCCCTCCGGCAGCTGGGCGCGCAGTTCCCGCTCGACCCGCTCCCGCTCCAGGGGTTCGGCGGCGGATACCAGCAGCCAGAGGGCGGGTCCATCCTCCAGACCCTCCAGCCAGCGCAGATCCGCCGCCGTGAGCGGCAGCCGCAGGTGATAGAGGAGAACATCGCAGCGCTCGAACAGCACCGGCCAGCGCCAGTCGCTGCTCCAGGCGGGCAGGGGGTGGGCCCAGTGCAGGGCCAGGGCCATGCGGCTGCGCAGGCCCTGCCGCATCGGCTCCAGGAGGGTGGGGCTCGGCAGGTGCACGCCCACCACCGCCAGGTTGAGCTCCTCCGTCTGCTGGTGCTGCTGCCAGTCCCGCAGTTCCTCGCGGCGGCGCTGCTGCTGCCCCGGATCCCCGTCGAACTGGGCGAATTCCTCGATCAGGCCCTCGCAGCGCTGCAGCAAGCCGGCGGTGCTGGACGGCAGCCGCGGGCTCACCCTGCCCCGGCCGGACAGCCACAGCAGCCCTCCGGCGGCAGCGGCGGCGGGCACCAGGCCGGAGAGCCAGCCGGAGCTGAGGTGACCGAGGGCGTCGCTCGCCACCCAGCCGCCCCCCACCACCACCAGCAGGGGCAGCCAGGCGCGCCCCCGCAGCAGCCGCCCCAGGGCATCGCCCCGGAGCTGCGGGGCGGCGGCGGCGGGGCTGGAGGACGGAGCGGATTCGGCGCTGGTCACTGGGAACGGCCACTGCCGGACGATGCCGAATCTCTAGCTCAGACCCCTGCCGCCCAGAGCTTGCGCCGGCCAATAGCGTTGGAGGCCACAGGAGCCCACCGGCCATGGCCGTCGCCGCAGCCAACCCCAACCGGCGGCAGAGGAAGGCGATGGTGCGCCGCGCCCTTGGGGTGAACCAGCTCCTCGTGGCGCTGGCCGATGCCAGGCACAGCTCCAGCACTGGCGTTGCCAGCCTGCCGGGCCTCTTCAGCCGGGGCCTCTGCGAGTCCTGGCCCGACCGCGACCCTCCCCATGGCCACCGGACGGTGGAAGCCACCGATCGCTCCCCTGCCCAACGGAGGATCGACTCGGTGGACCAGCACACCGAGGCCCGTTGTGGCCCGGTTCGTTGCACCATCACCCTCGAGCCGCCCGCGTACGCCAGTGCCGAGATCCCCTTCCGCGGCACCCATGGCTGAGGAACCGCTCGACCTGCTGCGCTCCCTGCGGCCGGCCCAGATCGACCTGGTGCAGCGCCAGTGGGAGCAGCTCCGCTCGGCCACCCTCTGGCAGGGAGGTCTGCCGGTGCTGCTGCTGGATCGCTGCTGGCTGCGGCTGGAGGTGGTGCCGGTGGATGGACTGCTGCAGCGCCTGCCGCCCGATGCCAGCGCCGAGGCCCCGGAGCTGGTGCGCTACCGGGAGCTCTGTGCCGGCGGGCTGGATCCCTGGGTGGCCCAGCTGCAGTGCTGGGAGGAATTCGGCGCCCCGGCCTGCCAGCAGGCCCTGCGGCTGCACTGGTGGCAGCAGGACCGGGGCCCCGCCGGCTGGACCCTGGCCACCTACCTGAACCTGCGCCGCCGCTACCGCCAGGGGCTGCTCGTGGGGGATCCCCGCCTGCCCCTGCTGGTGCTGCCCCGCCGCGACAGTGGCGAGCCCCATCGCCTCCTCTGGCTGCAGCCCCCCTTCGCCATCGCGCGCCGGTCGATGCGGCACACTTGCGCCTGACTCAGGGCTGCGGCAATGGCCGACGACACCACCCCCTCCATGTCCCAGGAACGGCACGAGGCCCCCAGCCGGGGTGGCCGCCCCGGCGCCAACCGTGAGCCCGGTGGTTTCCGCATCCGCCTCAGCGACAACGAGATGCGTGCCGCCCGCGCCCTGCAGGAGGCCTTCGGTCTGCGCTCCACCGTGGCCGTGCTCGGCTTCTCGGTGCGGAGCCTGGCCCAGATGCTGGAACAGGGCCAGCTGGAGGGGTTGCTGGCCGAGCACCGCGCCCAGGGCGGTGGCCGTGGACCCGCCGGCGAGGGCCGGGGGCGCCGCCCCGAAGGCCGCCGCAGTGAGGGGCGCCCGGAACCGGCCGCCCGCGTGAATCCCTTCGCCCGCCCGGCCGCTGCCGCCGCCGTGGAGGAGGAGGCCGCTCCGGAAGCCCCGGTGGAGGCTGTGGAAGCTCCGGACGCCGCCCTCGAGAGCGCCGAAGCGGACGCTCCCGTGGTCGACGCCGAGGCTGCCGCCACCGCCGGTTGAGCGGATGGATCGGCCGCGGGTTCTCTCGGGCGTGCAGCCCACCGGTGCCCTTCACCTGGGCAACTGGCTCGGGGCGATCCGCAACTGGGTCGCCCTGCAGGACAGCCACGACACCTTCTTCTGTGTGGTGGATCTGCACGCCATCACGGTGCCCCATGATCCGGGACGCCTGGCGGAGGACACCCTCACCACCGCGGCCCTTTATCTCGCCTGTGGCATCGACCCGCAGCGCTCCACGGTGTTCGTGCAGAGCCATGTGGCCGCCCACAGCGAACTCTGCTGGCTGCTGAACTGCGTCACGCCGCTCAACTGGCTGGAGCGGATGATCCAGTTCAAGGAGAAGGCGGTGAAGCAGGGCGACAACGTCTCGGCCGGCCTGCTCGATTACCCCGTGCTGATGGCGGCGGACATCCTTCTCTATGACGCCGACCTGGTGCCGGTGGGGGAGGACCAGAAGCAGCACCTCGAGCTCGCCCGCGACATCGCCCAGCAGCGGATCAACGCCCGCTATGCCGAGCGCGATGCCGCCGGGGAACCGATTCCGCTCCTGCGGGTGCCCGAGCCCCTGATCCTCGGCGAGGGTGCCCGGGTGATGAGCCTCACCGACGGGCGCAGCAAGATGAGCAAGAGCGATCCCAACGAGGCCTCCCGCATCACCCTGCTGGATCCACCCGAGCTGATCACCCGCAAGATCAAGCGGGCCAAGACCGATCCCACCATGGGACTGGAGTTCGGTAACCCCGAGCGCCCCGAAGCCGACAACCTTCTCGGCCTTTACGCCCTGCTCAGCGGGCGGGGGCGGGAGGCGGCCGCCGAGGAGTGTTCCTCCATGGGCTGGGGGGCCTTCAAGCCGCTTCTGGCCGAGACCGTGGTGGAAGCGCTGCGACCCGTGCAGGAGTCGTATCGGGCCCTGCGCTCCGACCCCGCGGAGCTGGAGCGGGTGATGGAGCGGGGCCGCGAGCGGGCCGAGGCGGTGGCCCAGTCCACCCTGGAGCGGGTGCGCACGGCCCTCGGATTCCTGCCGCGGCAGGCCCCGGGGTCCCGGCAGGGCTGATCGGCAGCCTACTCTCTGATCAGCTGCCCTGATCTTTCCGGTCCCTTCGGCGCCTTTCTGCGGCCCGTCCAGCCGGCGGCTGATGGGCAGGCCCCGATTCGTCCGATCCCCGGCCACCGCCTTGTGTGGGCATTCCCTCACGAGGCATCGGCTCCCGCCCGGGGCTGGCGGATGCACAGGCCGGGGCGTTTGTCCACCCCCCAGGAGGCCGGGGATGGCAGAGGCCCCCGCGGGCCGTCAGTCTCCCTGGACTCGCCCTGAGCCTTTCTGATTCGCTTCCGTTCCGATTCGTCCCGCTTTTCCCTGCTGCTGGGCCTGCCCTTCCTGCCGCTGCTCCTGCCGGCTGCGGTGCCCCAGCCGGCCGCCGGACGCCTGGCCGCCCGCCCCGCCGCCCTGCAGGCGGCCCAGGCGGCCGCCCAGCCCGGGGCCGGAGCCGCCTATGCCATCACCCCCGAGCGCCGGGCCCTGCTGAACACGATCCGCTACGCCGAGGGCACCTGGATCGGCGGCAGCGCCGAGGGCTACCGCACCCTCTACGGCGGCGGTCGCTTCGCCAGCCTGGAGCGCCACCCCGAGATCGTGGTGCACCGCCGCTACACCAGTGCCGCCGCGGGGGCCTATCAGTTCCTCCCCGGCACCTGGCGTGAGGTGGCCCGTCGGTTGCACCTGCGCGACTTCGGCCCCGCCAGCCAGGACCAGGCGGCACTGCATCTGGTGGCCCGCCGCGGCGCCCTTGCCCTCTTCGATCGCCGCGGCGTCGATGCCACCGTGCTGGCGCGCCTCTCGAAGGAATGGGCCTCCCTGCCCGCCTCCCACGGAGGCAGCGCCTACGGCCAGCCCGTGAAGCGGGTCGATGATCTGATGCGCTTCTACCGCTCCGATCTGCAGCGCCAGCTGGCAGCCCACCGGGTCTGAGCCTCAGGGCTCGCGGTAAATGATCCGGCCCCGCTCATCGTTGCCGATGTCCAGCAGCTGCTCCCGCAGCAGCGCCTCGATCTGCTCCCGCACTGTGGACACGTCGTCGCCGCTGCCCAGCTCCAGGGCCAGCATGGCGTCGTTGAGGGTGAACCCCCCGTGGCCGGCCTGGCGGGCCAGCTGCAGCAGCTGCCGCTGCAGGGCGGGTGGCTGGGCCTGCTCCGCCGCCGCCCGGGCCTCCAGCAGCCGCAGGGGTTCGTTGGCCCCGTGCACCAGGGAGGGCATCAGGAAGAGGTCCACCAGCTGGCCGATGCCGCAGCAGCCCAGGGTGAGCAGCCACAGGGTGCCGCTCACCGGCCGGCGGGTGTAGAAGCGCTGCAGACCGCACAGCCCCACCAGACCCAGGGCCCAGAGCAGGTAGCCGCCCACCAGAGTGCGGCGTTCCGGCGGCAGCGGAGCGGGGGAGCGCATCGGAGCGGGGCGGGCCCTCAAGGGGCCGGAGGAACGACGATGCCGGCCTGGCGCAGGCGGCCCCCCAGGGTCCAGACCCGCAGCACCAGCTGGTGCCAGGGGGCGAGGGTCTCCATCGCCAGGGCCATGGGCGTGGGGGCGGCGGAGCGCAGGGCCCGGGCGGCGCCCAGCTCGCGGCGGGCCAGGCCGAGGGCCTCGGCCATCTCCGTGCGTTCGGCCTCCGGCATCACCGCATCCGGGCAGTGGGCCAGCAGCACCTCCCCCCGGGCCAGCCAGAAGCCGAAATCCTCCAGCAACGGCGCCAGCACGCTCTCCAGCAGGGCACCCTCCTCCGGCAGGCCCTGGGGGCGCGGCGCGGGGCTCTCCGGGGCCGGATCAAAGGGATCGGAAGGGGAAGGAATGCCCATGGGGCCAGGCTAGACAGCCCGCCCGCCGGCCGTTCCGCCGCGGGAGGCCCTGCGTAGGATCAGCCCTCCGCCTCCGCCAGTGCCGTGACCCTGACCCGCTCCGTCGACCCTGCACCGAGCGGCAGCGGCACCACCACCTCCGCGGCCATGGCGGCGGTCACGCCGGATCCGGCCCCCATCCACCTGCCCAAAACCAGCGAGAGCGAGCCGCTGCTGCGCATCCGCCACTCCATGAGCCATGTGATGGCCATGGCGGTGCAGAAGCTGTTTCCCAAGGCGCAGGTGACGATCGGCCCCTGGACCGAGAGCGGCTTCTACTACGACTTCGACAGCCCCGACCCCTTCACCGAGGCCGATCTCAAGGCCATCAAGAAGGAGATGATCCGGATCATCAACAATAAGCTGCCGCTCGAGCGGATCGAGGTGAGCCGCGCTGAGGCGGAAGCGAAGATCCGGGCCCAGAACGAGCCCTACAAGCTCGAGATCCTGGCGGGCATCAGCGAGCCGATCACCCTCTACACCCTCTGCGAGGACTGGTGGGACCTCTGCGCCGGCCCCCACGTGGCCAACACCAGCGAACTGAACGCCAAGGCCTTCGAGCTCGAGAGCATCGCCGGTGCCTACTGGCGCGGCGATGAACACAACGCCCAGCTGCAGCGCATCTACGGCACCGCCTGGGAAACGCCCGAGCAGCTGGCCGAGTGCAAGCGCCGCAAGGAGGAGGCCCTGCGCCGCGACCACCGCCGCCTGGGCACCGATCTGGACCTGTTCTCGATCGAGGACGAGGCCGGCGCCGGTCTGGTGTTCTGGCACCCCCGCGGCGCCCGCATGCGGTTGCTGATCGAGAACCTCTGGCGGGAGCTGCACTTCGAGGCCGGCTACGAGCTGCTCTACACGCCCCACGTGGCGGACATCAGCCTGTGGAAGACCTCCGGCCACCTCGACTTCTACAGCGAGAGCATGTTCGGGCCGATGCAGGTGGACGAGCGGCAGTACCAGCTCAAGCCGATGAACTGCCCCTTCCACGTGCTCACCTACGCCAGCACGCTGCGCAGCTACCGCGAGCTGCCGATCCGCTGGGCCGAGCTGGGCACGGTGTACCGCTACGAGCGGCCCGGCGTGATGCACGGCCTGATGCGCGTGCGGGGCTTCACCCAGGACGACGCCCACGTGTTCTGCCTGCCGGAGCAGATCGGCGATGAGATCCTGCGGATCCTCGACCTCACCGAGCAGATCCTCTCCACCTTCGATTTCCGTAGCTACGAGATCCACCTCTCCACCCGTCCGGAGAAGTCGATCGGCGACGACGCCGTGTGGGAGCTGGCCACCCAGGGCCTGATCGAGGCCCTGGATCGCAAGGGCTGGGCCTACAAAATCGATGAGGGTGGCGGCGCCTTCTACGGCCCCAAGATCGACCTCAAGATCGAGGATGCGATCGGGCGGATGTGGCAGTGCTCCACCATCCAGCTGGATTTCAACCTGCCGGAGCGCTTCGCGCTCGAATACGTGGCCGCCGACGGCACCCGCCAGCGGCCGATCATGATCCACCGCGCCATCTTCGGTTCGCTGGAGCGCTTCTTCGGGATCATGACCGAGAACTACGCCGGCGATTTCCCCTTCTGGCTCGCCCCCGAGCAGATCCGCCTGCTGCCGGTCACCGATGAGGTGCGTCCCTACGCCGAGGAGCTGCTGGCCCAGCTGAAGGCCGCCGGCGTGCGCGCCACGATGGACCACACCGGGGATCGGCTCGGCAAGCTGATCCGCAAAGGCGAGCAGATGAAGATCCCGGTGCTCGGGGTGATCGGCGCCAGGGAGGCCGATGGCGGCCAGGTGAGTCTGCGCAGCCGCCGCGAGGGCGATCTGGGCAGCGTGGCCGCGGGCGATCTGCTGGCCGCCGCCTGCCGCGCCAACGGCGAGCGGGCCGCCGGCCTGGGCCTGCCGCTGCCCGCCCCCGCCTGAACCTGCCATGACCACCCTTCTGGCGGGCGACATCGGCGGCACCAAGACCCTGCTGGCCCTCTACCGCCTGGAGGAGGGGGGCGCCCTCGTGCCCCTGCGGCGGCAGCGGTTCGCCTCCGCCGACTGGGCCGATCTGGCGCCGATGGTGGGTGCCTTCCTGGGGGAGGAAGCGCCCCCGGCGGCCGCCTGCCTGGCGGTGGCCGGGCCGGTGCAGGGCGGCCGGGCCCGCCTCACCAACCTGCCCTGGCGCCTGGAGGCCTCCGCCCTAGCCAGCGCCTGCGGCATCGCGGCGCTGGAGCTGGAGAACGACTTCGCCGTGCTGGTCTACGGCCTGCCCCACCTGGAGCCCAGCCAGCTGGCTCCGCTGTGGGAGGGCCAGCCCGAGCCGGCCGCTCCCCTGCTGATCGTGGGGGCCGGCACCGGCCTGGGGGTGGCCTATGGCGTGCCCACCCCCGCCGGTCTGCAGGCGGTGGCCAGTGAGGGGGGGCACGGCGAGTTCGCGCCCCGCAGCGAGCGGGAGTGGCTGCTGAAGCAATGGCTGCGGCTGGATCTGGACCTGGAGCGGGTCTCGATCGAGCGGGTGGTGAGCGGTACCGGCCTGGGTCACATCACCCGCTGGTTGCTGGCCTGTCGCCGGGAGGGTGAGCCCCATCCTCTCGGGGCCGTGGCGGAACGCTGGCACCGGGCCCTGCTGGAGGGCTCCGCTGCGGCGGAGGACCTGCCCGCCGCCACCGCCCGCGCCGCCGCCGCCGGCGATTCCCTGGCGGGGGAGGCCCTCGAGCTCTGGCTGTCGGCCTACGGCAGTGTCTGCGGCGACCTGGCCCTCACGGGCCTGAGCCGCGGCGGACTGTTCCTGGCGGGCGGCACCGCCGCCAAGCTGCTGCCCCAGCTGCGGGGGGAGGGCTTCCGCCGTGCCTTCCTCGACAAGGGCAGGCTGCGGCTGCAGCTGGAGGGTCTGCCGATCACCGCGGTGGTGGATGAGGACCTGGGCCTGTTCAGCGCCGCCTGCCGGGCGCGGATGCTGGGGCGCTGAGGGCCGGGCGGCCCCTGCGCCGGACAGGGGGAGTGGGACACTGGCCCGATAGGAACTGCCGAGCGACGAAGATTTTCGATGGTGCGTCCCCAGATCGGCCAGGGCGTGGTGGTGGATGTGCCCGCCACCACCGCGAACCTCGGCCCCGGTTTCGATTGTCTCGGGGCGGCCCTGGATCTCGACAACCGCTTCGAGCTGCGCTGCATCGAGGGCGGCAGCGAACGCTTTGACCTGATCATCGAGGGCAGCGAGGGGGCCCACCTGCGCGGCGGCCCCGACAACCTCGTGTACCGCGCCGCCCAGCGGGTGTGGCGGGAGGCGGGGGAGGAGCCCGTGGCCCTCGAGGCCCGGGTGCGGCTGGTGGTGCCCCCCGCCCGGGGGCTGGGCAGCAGCGCCACCGCCATCGTGGCGGGCCTGATGGGCGCCAATGCCCTGGTGGGGGAGCCCCTCAGCCAGGAGAAGCTGCTGGAGCTGGCGATCGACATCGAGGGCCATCCCGACAACGTGGTGCCGTCGCTGGTGGGCGGACTCTGCATGACGGCCAAGGCCGCCTCCCACCGCTGGCGGGTGGTGCGCTGCGAGTGGTCGGACCAGGTGAAGGCCGTGGTGGCGATCCCCTCGATCCGGCTCACCACCAGCGAGGCGCGGCGGGCGATGCCCAAGAGCATCCCGATCCCCGATGCGGTGATGAACCTCGGCGCCCTCACCCTCCTGCTTCAGGGGCTGCGCACCGGCAATGGCGACCTGATCGCCGATGGCATGCACGACCGGCTGCACGAGCCTTACCGCTGGGGCCTGATCCAGGGGGGGCGGGCCGTGCGCGAGTCGGCGATCGCGGCTGGCGCCTGGGGCTGCGTGATCAGCGGCGCCGGTCCCACCCTGCTGGCCCTCTGCACCCCGCCTGTGGCCGAGGCGGTGGGAGAGGCCATGGTGCGCACCTGGGAACGGGAGGGGGTGAGCGCCCGCTCCGAGGTGCTGGGGGTGCGGCACCGGGGCAGCCACTGGGAGCCCCTGCCACCGCGCTGAGCACCCATGGCTTGAGGGTATTTCTACCTACAGCCCAGAAAGCCAACTGATAGATTGCAGAACGGTTTCAGCGTGAGATCGGCCCCGCAGCGGACCGGAACCCGTGAAATCGCCACAACATTCCCCCCCTGGTGATGGACGCCAACCTCCCGCTCCTGGTCGCGTCCCTCCCTGTCGATACCGCCTCCCTGAGCTTCCCCTGGCTCAGCCTGATCGTGCTGCTGCCGGCCGCCGCGGCCCTGGTGATGCCGCTGCTGCCGGGCGACGGCAGTGATCCCCGTCTGCCGCGCGGCATCGCCCTGGCGGTGCTGCTGCTGGATTTCCTGCTGATGCTCTGGGTCTTCTCCCAGCACTTCGATGGGGGGTTGAGCGGCCTGCAGCTGGTGGAGCGGGTGAACTGGGTCCCGGCCCTGGGGCTGGAGTGGTCGCTGGCGGCCGACGGTCTCTCCGCTCCCCTGGTGGTGCTCAGCGGCCTGGTCACCTTCCTCTCGGTGGCGGCCAGCTGGTCGGTGAACCGCAAGACCCGCCTCTACTTCGCCCTGCTGCTGCTGCAGGCCTCGGCCCAGGGGCTGGTGTTCCTCTCCCAGGACTTCCTGCTCTTCTTCCTGGCCTGGGAACTGGAACTGGTGCCGGTGTACCTGCTGATCGCCATCTGGGGCGGCCAGCAGCGCCAGTACGCCGCCACCAAGTTCATCCTCTACACCGCCACCGCCTCGCTGCTGATCCTGGTGAGCGGCCTGGCCCTGGCCTTGAACGGTCCCTTCACCCTCAACCTCAGCGAGCTGGCGGCCCGCAGCCCCGGCGGCACCTTCGGCCTGCTCTGCTATCTCGCCTTCCTGGTGGGCTTCGGCGTGAAGCTGCCGATGTTCCCGCTCCACACCTGGCTGCCGGATGCCCACGGCGAGGCCAACGCGCCGGTGTCGATGCTCCTGGCGGGAGTGCTGCTGAAGATGGGCGGCTATGCCCTGCTGCGCTTCAACGTGCAGATGCTGCCGGAGGCGCACCTGCAGCTGGCGCCTGCCCTGGTGGTGCTCGGGATCGTGAACATCATCTACGGAGCCCTCAACGCCTTCGCCCAGGACAACGTGAAGCGGCGGATCGCCTGCAGCTCCGTGAGCCACATGGGCTTCGTGCTCCTCGGCATCGGCGCGATCGATGCCCTCGGCATCAGCGGCGCCCAGCTGCAGATGATCAGCCACGGTCTGATCGCCGCCGCCATGTTCTTCGTGACCGGCGTGTTCTACGAACGCACCAAGACCCTCTCGATCCCGAATATGGGCGGTCTGGCCAAGGCCCTGCCGATCACCTTCGCCTTCTTCCTGGCCAGTTGCCTGGCCTCCCTGGCCCTGCCGGGGATGAGCGGCTTCGTCAGCGAGATCACGGTGTTCCTGGGGGTCACCGCCAACGACGGCTTCACGGTGGGCTTCCGCGTGATCACGATTGTGCTGGCGGCCATCGGCCTGGTGCTCACCCCGGTCTATCTGCTCTCCCTCTGCCGCCGGGTGTTCTTCGGCCCCCGGATTCCGGCCCTGGCCGTGGTGGGCGACATGACCCCCCGCGAGCTGCTGATCGGCCTCACCCTTCTGGTGCCCACCCTGGTGATCGGCTTCTGGCCCCGGGTGGCGATCGACTTCTACGAGGCCACCACCAACTCCCTGGCCAACACGCTGGCCGACACCGTGCTGGTGGCCGCGGGCCGGTTCACCGCCCTCGGCTGAACCACGCCGGCGCCGCTTCCCCTGTGAAATGGGAGCATCTTCGCTCCCGCCCATGACCGCCACCGCCGCCAACACTCCTGTTGCCCCCCTGCCGCTGATGCGCGGGGAAGGGCTTCCCCCCTTCGAGGCCATCACCCCCGGGCAGGTGGACCAGGCCATCCCGGCCCTGATCGAGGATCTCAACGGGAGCCTCACGGCCCTGGAGGAGCGCCTAGCGGCCCTGCTGGCGGAAGAGAGCCCCCTGGGCTGGGCGGAGGTGATGGATCCCCAGCAGCGGATGGGGGAGCGGCTGCGCTGGAGCTGGGGCGTGGTGAGCCACCTCCACGGCGTCTGCAACACCCCGGAGCTGCGGGAGGCCCACCAGCGCCAGCAGGCCGCGGTCGTGGAGTTCGGCAGCCGGGCCGGCCAGAGCCGGGTGGTGTACGCCGCCCTCGAGGCCCTGCAGGCCCAGCATGGGGCCGCCCCGGAGGGCGCGGGCCTCGATGCCACCCAGCAGCGGATCCTGGCGGCCGAGCGGCGCGACATGCAGCTGCGCGGCGTGGGGCTGGAGGGGGCCGAGCAGGAGGCCTTCAATGCCGCCAGCCAGGAGCTGGCGGAGCTGGCCAGCCGCTTCAGCAACCACGTGCTCGATGCCACCAACGGCTGGAGCCTGCTGCTCGCCGAGGCGGCCGAGGTGGAGGGCCTGCCCACCAGCCTGCGGGAGCTGCTCGCCCAGGCCGCCCGCGACGCCGGCGACACGCGCCCCGATGGCTCCCCCGCCTCCGCCGCCGAGGGCCCGTGGCGGATGGGCCTCGATGTGCCGCGGGTGTTTCCGTTCCTGCAGTACAGCACCCGCCGCGACCTGCGGGAGCGTGTCTATCGCGCCCAGATGAGCCGCGCCTCCGGCGGCGACCTCGACAACCGCCCCCTGATCGAGCGCATCCTCACCCTGCGGCGCCAGCAGGCCCGGCTCCTGGGCTTCGCCAACTGGGCCGAAGTGAGCCTCGCCGCCAAGATGGCCGACTCGATCGAGGCGGTGGAGACCCTGCTGGAGGAGCTGCGGGCGGCCGCCTATCCGGTGGCCCTGCAGGAACTGGAGGAGCTGCGGGCCTGCGCCGCCCGGAACGGCGCCCCGGAGGCGGATGACCTGCGGCCCTGGGACGTGAGTTTCTGGGCCGAGACCCTGCGGCGGGAGCGCTTTGATCTCGACGCCGAGGCCCTGCGGCCCTGGTTTCCCCTCGAGCAGGTGCTGGAGGGGCTGTTCGGGCTCTGCCAGCGGCTGTTCGGCATCCGCATCGCCGCCGCCGACGGGGATGCGCCGCTGTGGCATCCGGATGTGCGCTACTTCCGTGTGCTCGAGGCCCAGGGCCCCGAGGCCGGAGCGCCCCTGGCGGCCTTCTACCTCGATCCCTACAGCCGCCCCGGCAGCAAGCGGGGCGGGGCCTGGATGGATGAGTGCCTCGGCCGGCACCACTCGGCCGCGGGGGATCTGGTGCTGCCGGTGGCCTACCTGATCTGCAACCAGTCGCCGCCGGTGGGCGAGACCCCCAGCCTGATGACCTTCTCGGAGGTGGAGACCCTCTTCCACGAGTTCGGCCATGGGCTGCAGCACATGCTCACCACCGTGGAGCGTCCCCAGGCCGCCGGCATCAACAACGTGGAGTGGGATGCGGTGGAGCTGCCCAGCCAGTTCATGGAGAACTGGTGCTACGACCGCGCCACCCTGATGGGCATGGCCCGCCACTGGCAGAGCGGCGAACCGCTGCCGGAGGCTGAGTACCACAAGCTGCTGGCGGCGCGCACCTTCATGGGCGGCAGCGCCACCCTGCGGCAGGTGCACTTCGCCCTCACGGACCTGCGCCTCCACAGCCGTTGGCAGCCCGATGGCGGCCAGAGCCCGGAGGAGCTGCGCCGCGAGCTCGCCGCCTCCACCACCGTGCTCGAACCGATCGCGGAGGACGCCCTGCTCTGCTCATTCGGGCACATCTTCGCCGGTGGCTACTCGGCCGGCTACTACTCCTACAAGTGGGCCGAAGTGCTGAGCGCCGATGCCTTCAGCGCCTTCGAAGATGCCGGCCTCGACAACGAAGACCAGATCCGCGCCACCGGCCGCCGCTTCCGCGCCACCGTGCTCAGCCAGGGCGGCAGCCGCCACCCCGGCGACCTGTTCGAAGAATTCCGCGGCCGCCCCCCCAGCCCCGAAGCCCTGATCCGCCACTCAGGCCTGGCGGCGGTTCGGTAGCACGATCTACGGTGTTGTGCACGGCCCGGCGAAGCCGGGATTTCGGTTGGGTTGGCAGGCGAAAAGGGGGCGTGGGTGAGATTCGAGGCCGTTCACGGGGGCAATCCATTGCGGATTCGATCTATGCTGAATCAAACCACGAAGAGCGCATGGCAGCCTACTCATTCCTGGATCTCGCCGAAGAGTTGCTAAAGAAGGCCGACAGTCCGTTGACATACCAAGAAATTTGGCAAGCCGGCAAGGAAGCTGGATTGACAGCAAAAATTTCATCCAAGGGCAAAACCCCTTGGCAGACCCTGGGCGCTCAACTCTATGTTGATGTCAGGGATAACGAGCATTCAAGATTCGTAACGATTGGTAAGCGACCTGCACGATTTTTTCTAAAAAGCAGGGAGGCAACACTCGGCAAAGACATCGTTGAAAAGCTCGAAAAACAGCAGCCCGCGAGAAAGGAAAAGCCAACGAGTTTTCACGAGCGGGATCTCCATCCTGTCCTCACCTACTTTGTATACTCCAATCCAGTATTCATGAGGGGGCGCTCAATTTTTTCAAAGACAATTCACCACGAGAAGTCCATTAAATCAGGCTACAACGAATGGATCCATCCCGACATGGTCGCCTTCTATCTACCTTTGGATGACTGGAAGCCTGATGTGATTGAGTTCAATCGACTTTCAGACAACAACTCGTTACGCCTATTCTCATTTGAAATTAAGAAGAGCTTAAGCAAGGCAAATTATCGGGAGTCATTTTTTCAGGCACTCTCAAATTCGTCTTGGGCTCACGAGGGATATCTTGTTGCGGCCGAAATCAAGCAAGATGATGAGTTGATGTCAGAACTTGAGCGGCTGACATCTTCTTTTGGAATTGGGATCATCCAACTTGACTTGGAGGATATTGACAGCTCAAAGATTCTGTTTCCCTCTCGCGCAAAGACCTTGCTTGACTGGGAGACAATCAACAAGCTAAGTGAACAGAATTCTGATTTTGAAAAGTTTGTCCAAGATGTGAGGATAGATTTTGAGTCCAAAAGAATCCATCGTTCAGAGTTTGATGAGGTACCAAAGGATATTCACAAGTACATCCATGACAAGCTGAAGATCGCACAAGTGACCTGAGCAGGCGCTGAAGCAACGCTCAGCTCAACTGCTCGGAGAATCAGCCAAAAGGCCTAGGCAGTGCATTGTAAGATTAGATTTCTATACCAGAGCATGAGACGGGTCAGCATTGATTGGGCGGCTTAAGGGGGTATTCCAACGAACCCTCAAAAATTAACGGCATGAATACCGGCTACCTTGTGCTATCAGGTATCAAGACAACGCTAAACTTATCGTTATGACCTCAAAATACTCATCTCTAAAATCTGCTGTAGCTCTTTATCCATGCCCCTTGACAACACCGCACCATAAGACCGGATTGCCACCACAACAAAACCCCTGTAGCATTCGCCACAAGTGGATATCGGGTCCGATAACCACTGTTCCCACCGAACATATTCCAGTGAAACCGCCTGAGGCTGCTAGGATCACAGCTTCTAGGCCAAAGTGGTTCACGGAAAGAATTAGGACTGGTGCCGTGGTTCACGGGAACCGTCCATTCAGCGTTAGGCACAGGCAGGAAGCTTCTGTGGTGGGTATTTCTACTTACCAATTTTTGCGCTCTGGCAGGG
>JBJTWS010000097.1:0-4438 GCA_046081905.1 Synechococcus sp.
GCTGCTCCACTGGGACGAGGCTGCCCTGCGGCGGGCCCTGCAGGCGCCTTCCCCATTGCTGTTCCTGCTGGCGAACACCCGCGCCCTCGATCCGGCCGCCGCCCGCGAGCGGATCCGCGCGATCGGCTCGCGGCTGCGGCCCCTGCTGGAGGAGGCGTGCGCCAGCGGGCGCCTTGGCCGCTGGCTGGTGGTGAGCCGCGGCGATTCCACCCTGCGGGGCCACTTCCCGCTGGAGGTGGAGGAGCTCGCCGCAACGCTGGGTCCCTTCGACGCCACCTTCCTGGCGCCCGCCTTCCTGCCCGGGGGCCGCACCACCGCGGAGGGGGTGCATCTCCTCCACGGCGAGCCTGTGCATACCACGGCCTTCGGCCGCGATGGGCTGTTCGGCTACGGCACCAGTTACCTGCCGGCCTGGGTGGAGGAGAAGAGCGGCGGCCGCCTGCCGGCCGCGGCGGTGCAGCGCCTCTCCGGCGCGGAGCTGGACGCGGCCGTCGCCGGGGAACCGGGTGCGCTGGCCCTGCGCCAGCGCCTGGCGGGGCTGCAGGGGAATCCGGTGGTGGTGGTGGATGCGGAGCGGCCGCCGCAACTGGCGGCCCTGGGAGCCGCGGTGCGGGAGCTCACGGCTCCAGCGGCGGCCGGGAGCTGGGGGCGGCCGCGGCGGTTCCTCTTCCAGTCGGCCGCCAGCCTGCTCAATGGCCTGGTGGCGTTGCCCCCACCGCCGCTCGACGCCGCCGGCCTGGCGGCCCTGCGGCGCCGCACAGGCGATGGCACGCCGTTGCCCGGCCTGGTGCTGGTGGGCTCCCATGTGCCCCTCGCGGATGCCCAGTTGGAGCTGCTGCTGGCCGACCCTGCCTGCGGCGGGGTGGAACTTGAGGTGCGCCGGCTGGCGCGGGTGCTGGAGGGTCCACTGCCGGAGCCGTTGCTGGCCTCCCTGGAGCAGGAGTGGTGGGAGGCGCTGGAACGGCAGCTGGCGGCCGGGCGCACGCCGGTGCTGTTCAGCAGCCGCGGCGAGCTGCGCTGCCGCAGCGCCGCCGAGCGGCGGGCCTTCGGGCTGGCGCTGGCGGGCCTGATGGCGCGGCTGGGGGCGGCCCTGGCGCCGCGGCTGGGCTACCTGATCAGCAAGGGGGGCATCACCACCCACACCCTGCTGGCCGAGGGCCTGGGCCTCGATCGGGTGGACCTGCAGGGTCAGCTGCTGCTGGGGCTGTCCCTGGTGCTGGCCCGCCTGGCGGGCGGCGCGGTGGCGCCGCATGGACCCGACCTGCCGGTGCTCACGTTTCCGGGCAATCTGGGGGACGCCACCACCCTGCACGCCAGCTGGCACTGGATGGAGCGGGGCCGCGGGCCGGCGGATGTTGCCCCGGAGCCTCAGCCCTCCGCCAGCCGCACGTAGAGATGCATCTGCTGGGAGCCCGGGGTGATCGGGATCTCCTTCACCGTGAGCCAGGGCTGGGCCTTCACCAGCTCGCTCAGCTTGCGGAAGCCGAAGTTGCGCGAATCGAAGGAGGGATCGCGCTTCAGCAGCAGGGTGCCCACCTGCCCGAGGGGCGCCCAGCCGTCGTCCTGGGTGCCATCGCCGATGGCGGCCGTGAGCAGGGGCCGCAGCGGCCCCTGGGCGGCGGGATCGGGGCGGTCGCCGCCGGAGGGGCGGCGCAGGATCTCGGTGTAGATGAACTTGTCGCAGGCCGCCACGAAGGGCTTGGGCGTCTTCTTCTCGCCGAAGCCGTACACCGCCAGGCCCTCCTCGCGGATGCGGGTGGCCAGGCGGGTGAAGTCGCTGTCCGACGACACCAGGCAGAAGCCATCCACCCGGCCGCCGTGCAGCAGGTCCATGGCGTCGATGATCAGGGCAGAATCGGTGGCGTTCTTGCCGCTGGTGTAGCTGAACTGCTGCACCGGCTGGATCGCGTGCACGTGCAGCACGTCCTTCCAGCTGCCGAGCTGGGGGGTGGTCCAGTCGCCGTAGGCCCGCTTCACGGAGGCGGTGCCGTACTGCGACACCTCCGCCAGCAGTTCCGGGATCACCACCGCCTGGGCGTTGTCGGCGTCGATCAGCACGGCCAGGTTGTCCGCCTCACTGGCCATGGCGTGTCTCCTGGTTCCTCTCACCCTGGGAACGGCCGATCCCCTCGCGCCCATGGGGGGTCAGCCAGTCGATCTCCGGGCCCAGGGGCACCACGCCGGTGGGGTTGATCGTGGGGTGGCTCTCGTAGTAGTGGCGCTTGATGTGCGCGAAGTTCACGGTGCCGGCAATGCCGGGCCACTGGTAGAGCTCGCGCACGTAGGCGAAGAGGTGGGGGTAGTCGACCAGGCGGCGACGGTTGCACTTGAAGTGCCCCACGTACACCGGATCGAAGCGCACCAGGGTGGTGAACAGGCGCCAGTCGGCCTCGGTCAGTTGATCGCCGAGCAGGTAGCGGCGGTGGGCCAGGTGCTGCTCCAGCCAGTCGAGCGTGGCGAAGAGGGGCTCGAAGGCCTCCTCGTAGGCGGCCTGGCTGGTGGCGAAACCGCACCTGTACACGCCGTTGTTCACGGCGTCGTAGAGGCGGGCGTTCAGCTGCTCGATCTCGGCCCGCAGCGGCTCGGGGTAGTAGTCGCCCGCGCGGGCCCCGAGGCCGTCGAAGGCGGAATTGAGCATCCGGATGATCTCCGACGACTCATTGCTCACGATCGTGCCCCGCTGCTGGTCCCACAGCACCGGCACCGTGACCCGGCCGCAGGAGTGGGGATCGGCGTGGGTATAGAGCTGGTGCAGGAAGCGCGCCTGCAGGTTCGGGTCGGGGATCACGCCGGGCCCGGGATCGAAGGTCCAGCCGTGCTCACCCATGAACCAGTGCACCACCGACACCGGCAGCAGCTCCTCGAGGCCCTTCAGCGCCCGGAAGATCAGGGTGCGATGGGCCCAGGGGCAGGCCAGCGACACATAGAGCCGGTAGCGACCCGCCTCGGCCGGGAAGCCCCCCTCACCGCTGGGGCCGGGGGCACCGTCCGGCGTGATCCAGTGGCGGAAGCGGGAGGTGTCCCGCACGAAATGGCCGCCGCTGGCGCTGGTGTCGTACCAGCGGTTGCTCCATTCGCCATTGATCAGAAGGCCCATGGGTGCGTTCTCCTTCAGGTGGCGGTAGCGGTGGCGGGGGCGGTACCGGCGCGGTAGCTGCGCTCCAGCAGCTGCACCGGGTGGAGCACCGGCAGCGGCGCGCCCTCCTCGCCGAGGTGACGGCGGAGCTGCAGGCTGCAGCCGATGTTGGCGCTCACCACCAGATCGGCGCCGGTGCCGCGCAGGTCGCTGGCCTTGATCCGCCCCAGTTCGGCGGCCTCCTCGGGCTGCACGAGGTTGTAGATGCCGGCGCTGCCGCAGCACACCCCCGCCTCCACCGCCTCGCGGATCTCCACGTGGGGGATCCGCTGCAGCAGGCGCCGCGGCTGCTCGCGGATCCCCTGGCCGTGGAGCATGTGGCAGGCGTCGTGGTACGCCAGCCGCAGCGGCCGCTCCGCGGTGGCCGCCTGCCCATCGGCGTGGGGCAGGGGCGCCAGGGCCGCGGCGAAGGCTTCGCTCAGGCCCACCCGCTCCAGGAATTCCTGCAGGTCGGCCACCCGGGCGGCGAAGGCGGAGCCAAGGCTGGCCCAGGCCGGTTCGGCGGCCAGCAGGTCGTCGTAGTGCTTGAGGGTGTGGCCGCAGCCGGAGGCCGCCACCAGCACCGCATCGAGCGGCTCGGCTCCGGCGGGTCTGTCGGGCCCCACCACGGCCGCGAAGCTGTCGATCAGGGCGGTGGCGTGCCCCACCGTGCGCTCCAGCTCCCCCTGATGGTGGGTCACGGCGCCGCAGCAGCCCTGGCTGGGGGGGATCACCACCTCAATGCCGTTGGCCGTGAGCACCTCCACCGCTGCCCGGTTCACCTGCGGATCAAACAGCCGCTGCACGCAGCCCAGCACCAGCCCCACCCGATAGCGGCGCTCCCCCCGGGCGGGCACCACCACAGGGAAGGCATCGGCGAAGGCCTCGGGCGGCAGGGGCGGCAGCAGCCGCTCCATCGCCTCCACCTGCGGGCCCAGCAGCCGCAGCAGGCCGCTGCGCCGTGCCAGGGCCTGCAGGGAGGTGCCGGCGTAGAGCCGCAGCGGCGTGAGCAGGGCCCGCAGCCGCCCCGGGTAGGGCAGCAGCGAGAACAGCAGCTGGCGGAAGCTGCGCTGGGCCGGGGTGCGCAGCTCCGGGGCGTTGAGCTGCGGGCGGGTGGCCTCGATCAGCTCGTCGTAGCGCACCCCCGAGGGGCAGGCGCTCACGCAGGCGAAGCAGCCGAGGCAGCTGTCGAAATGGCTCGCCACCGTGGCGTCGAGCGTGAGCTCGCCGGCCGCGATCGCCTTGAGGGCATGGATGCGGCCCCGCGGTGAGTCCATCTCGGTGCCCAGGGCCAGGTAGCTGGCGCAGCTGGGCAGGCAGAAG
>JBJTWS010000098.1:0-11315 GCA_046081905.1 Synechococcus sp.
GAGCACGACGGCCTGCGCTTCTACGAGTTCGACGCCATCCCCGACGAGAAGGGCTTCAAGACCAACTACCGCTCCACCCTCGACAACCTGCCGATCGACCAGGTGATGGCCGATCGCATCGTGGAGGAGGCCAACCACGCCTTCCACCTGAACATGGTGATGTTCCAGGAGCTGGAGGGCAACCTCATTGCCGCCATCGGCAAGGTGCTGTTCGGCTTCCTCACCCGCCGCCAGCGCGTCGGCAGCACCGAGGCCGTGGCCGCCTGATCTGCGTTTGCGTCCTCTCCGCTTCCTGGTCCCCGGCACCGGCGGCCGTCTGCGCTCCGGGGGCCTGCTCGTTGAGCTCCAGACCCTGCGCCTGCTTCAGGCGATCGTGCCTGCCGAGCTCGTCACCTACCGCCGCCGCGAGCCGGGGGTGGCCTTTCTTCCCGACCTGCTGGCCGCGGAGTCCGCTCCCGGAGAGGCCCTCTGGATCGTGAGCTGGGGATTCAACGTGCCCCAGCAGCTTCGGCGGCTGCGGGGCCGCCCCGTGGCCTACCACGCCCACAGCAGCGGCTACGGCTTTGCTCTGCCGCCCGGGGTGCCGGTGCTGGCGGTGAGCCGCAACACCCTCGGCTACTGGGGCGATGCGGCGCCGCGCAACCCCCTCTTCCTGGTGCCCAATGCCCTCGGGACCGAGTGGATCGAACGGGGCCTGCGGCCTGGCGGTCCGGCGGTGCTCCGGGCCGGCGCTCCCGCCGGCCGTCGGCCCGTGGATGTGCTGGTGCAGCAGCGCAAGAGCAGCGCCTATGTGCTTCAGCAGCTGGTGCCCGCCCTGCGGCAGCGGGGGTTGCGGGTGGAGGTGCAGAGCGGCTGGGTGGACGATCTGGTGGATCTGTTCAACAGCGCCACGGTGGTGCTCTACGACTCGGCCGACTACTGGCGGGGCCGGCGGGTGAGCGAGGGCTTCGGTCTGCCGCCCCTGGAGGCCCTGGCCTGCGGCTGTGTGGTGTTCGCCAGCCTCAACCATGCCCTGGCCGACACGCTCGACCCCGGGCGGGTGGGGCACCAGATCGGTGCCGGCAGCCTCGCCGCGGATCTGGAGCGGATCGAGGCCGCCGTGGCCGATCCCCAGGCCTGGCAGGTGGACCCCCGCCGCCTCGAGGCCCTGCTGGAGGCCTCGCGGGAAGAGGTGCTGCTGCAGCGCTGGCAGCAGGCCCTCGAAGCGATCAATCGGCACTGGGATCGGCTCGAAGCCGGAGAGGCGCCGCTGCGGCCGCCGCCGCGCTGGCGGATCACCTGGCAGCAACGGGCGGATCGCCTGCGGCGACTGCTTTCCCAGGGGGTTGGGTCGATCGGTTAAGTGGCTGGCCGGTCGGCTCAGGGCGGCCTTCAGGCCGCCCCATAAGCTGAGCGGGGTCAGTGGTGTTCACCGTGCGGCTGCCGCAGAGCCAGACACTCGATCAGCTACGGCAGCTCCTCTCCACCCTCCCCCGATCCCTGCGGCGCCAGTTCTACTGGCTGTTGCCGCTGGCGGTGCTGCCGGGGGTGCTCGATATTCTGTCGGTGGGCATTCTGGCCCAGCTGATGTCTTCGCTGTTGATGTCGAAGGCGAAGCGTCAGATCATTCCCATCCATCTGCCGGGGTCCGATCGGTTCGAGTTCGTTCTGATCCTGATCGGCATTTTCATCCTGATTTCCTGGCTGCGTTCCCTGGCCCGTCTGTGGCTGGTGATTTCCCAGGAGCAGTACATCGAGCGGATGTGGCTCTACCTCACCGACCATCTCTACCGCGGCATCCTCGGCCTGCCCTACGAGTTCCATCTCAGCCAGGATGAGTCGAAGCTGGCCACCCAGCTGCTCACCAATGTCACCAAGGTGACCCGGGGCATTCTGCGCCCCTGCCTGCCGCTGTTCTCCTCCTTCTTCTCGGTGGTGCTGCTCACGGGGGCCATCCTCTATGTGGGCCGCTGGTACGCCCTGGGTCTGTTCGCCGGCCTCACGATCGCCTACGGCCTCTTCTCGGTGTTCATGACGCCCTACCTGCGCCACGCCGAGCGACAGAAGCTTCTGCTGGCGGCACAGATGAAGCAGACCTTCATCGATTCGATGTCGATGATCCGCGAGATTCGTCTGTATGCCGCCGAGGACTACTACTCCGATTCCTTTCGCGGCAAGGCCCAGGAAGCCAAGAAGTTCGAATTCCTCAATACCCTTCTCCCCTGGTTCCCGAAGCTCACGATCGAGCCGCTCGGCATCACGCTGATCTTCTCCTTCGCAATCGTGCCGGCTCTCTTCGGCGGCGGCTTCTCCGATGTCAAGCAGGTGATCCCTTTCCTTGCCACCCTGGCGCTGGCGTCCCTGCGCCTCACGCCGGCCCTGCAGGAAACCTTCGCCTCGATCACCAAGCTGCGCTCGGGTCTGCCCAACATCACTAGCCTCCTGAAGCTGATGAAGCTGGCCGACGAGGGGGGCGATCCCGCCCTAGTGGCCGGTTCCCTCAGCCGCTCGGCGATCCTGCCGCGCCGCACGATCCGCCTGGAGCGCATCTCCTACAGCTACCCAACCGCCACCCAGCCCACGATCAGCGATCTCACCCTCACGATTCCGGTGGGCTCGCGGGTGGCCTTCGTGGGCTCCACCGGCAGTGGCAAGACCACCACCGGTCTGCTGCTGCTCTCCCTCCTCACCCCCCAGAACGGCCATCTGTTGATCGATGGTGCGCCGCTGGAGGCGCAGGACCGCCGCGCCTGGCAGTCGTGCTGTTCCTACGTGCCCCAGATCGTGACCTTCACCCGCGGCAGTGTGCTCGAGAACATCGCCTTCGGGGAGGACCCCGACCTGGCCGATCTCGACGCCGTCTGGGAGGCGCTCGAGGCGGCCCAGCTCGCCGAGGTGGTGGCCGATCTCCCCTATGGCCTCTATACCCCCATCGGTCGCGATGGCCTGCGGCTTTCCGGCGGCCAGAGGCAGCGACTGGCCCTGGCCCGGGCCTTCTACCGCCGCACGGAGGTGCTGCTGCTCGATGAGGCCACCAGCGCCCTCGACAACAAGACCGAATCGGAGGTGATCGAGGCCCTCGAGATCATCGGCCGCCGCTGCACCACGATCGTGATCGCCCATCGCCTTTCCACGATCGTGCGCTGCGATCGCATCTACGAATTCGAGGCGGGGCGCATCAAGGCCTCCGGCAACTTCGAGCAGCTGCGGGCCGCCTCCTCCAGCTTCGAGGAGCTGGTGGCCACCCTGGAGCGGAGCCTCGCGGCGGCGTCGTGAGCGCAGCGCCATGACCGCAGCGCTGGACATCACCCTGTTGGCCACGGCCGACTGGGATCACCCCTTCTGGACCAACAAGCAGCACGTGGCCGTGAGCCTCGCGGACCTGGGCCACCGGGTTCTGTACGTGGATTCCCTCGGCCTGCGTCCCCCCACCCTGGCGGCCCGGGATCGGGGCCGACTGTGGCGGCGCCTGCGCCGGGCCCTGCCCCGCCCCCGGCCCGTGCGGCCCGGCATCTGGGTGGTGTCGCCCCTGCAGCTGCCCCTGCCGGCGGGGCCCCGGGTGGATCGGCTCAACCGCCTGGTGCTCCGCCTCACCCTGGCCCTGGCCCGCCGCTGGCTGGGCCTGCGGCGCGATCTGCTCTGGACCTACAACCCCCGCACGGCGGTGCTGCTGCCGCTGGCCGCCTATGGCCGTTCGCTTTACCACTGCGTGGACGCGATCGACACCCAGCCCGGCATGGAGGGGGAGCGCCTCCGCCGCGACGAGCGCCTGCTCTGCGGGGCGGTGGATCTGGTGGTGACCACCACGCCGGTGCTGCAGGAGCGCTGCGCCCCCCTGGCCAGCCAGTGCCTGTTGCTGCCCAACGTGGTCGAGGTGGAGCACTTCCGCCGCGCCCTCGATCCCGCCCTGCAGGTCCCGGCGGACCTGGCGGCGATTCCGGAGCCGCGGCTGCTGTTCGTGGGGGCGATCGCCGCCTACAAGATGGACATGGAGCTGCTGGCGGCGGTGGCGCGGCGCCATCCCGAGTGGTCGATCGTGCTGATCGGCGCCGTGGGGGAGGGCGATCCCGCCACCCGCACCACCGCCCTGGCTGCCTGCCCGAATCTCCACCTGCTGGGCCCGCGGCCCTATGAAGCCCTGCCCGCCTACCTGAAGGGCGGTGCGGTGGGACTGATCCCCGCCCGGATCAACGACTACACCCGCGCCATGTTCCCGATGAAGTTCTTCGAGTTCCTGGCGGCCGGCCTGCCGGTGGTGGCCACGCCGCTGCCGGCGTTGGAGCCCTACGGGGCCGTGGTGGGCCTGGCCGCCGATGCCGAGGGCTTCGCCGCCGCCGTGGCCCGGGCCTTGCGGCCCGATCCTGCCGCTGCGGCCGAACGCCAGCGCCTGGCGGGCGAGGCCACCTACCAGGCGCGCAGCCGCCGCATGCTGGCGGCGCTGGGGGAGCCTCCCCGGCAGCGCTGCTAGCCTTCGCGGCTGCCCGTTTCCGCACCGTTCTTTCTGCCGCCGGCGCCTACATGCCTCCCTGGAAGTTGATCTACATCACCAGCAATAGCCACAGCGGCTCCACCCTGCTGGACATGTTGATCGGCTCCCATTCCGCCTGCCTCACCCTCGGGGAAATTCATAAGCTCACCGCCAAGTCCGAGGGGGAATGTGCCTGCGGTGCCCCCAGCTACGCCGCGTGCTCCTTCTGGCAGGACGTGTCCCAGCGGCTGGCGGCCGCCGGTCTGCCGCCCCTGGCCACCCTGCAGATCCACTCCACCGATCCGGCCGTGTTCCGGGAGGCGAATCACCACCTCTTTGCCGTGCTGCAGGAGAAGACCGGATGTGAGGTGTTCGTGGATTCCTCCAAGAAGCTCTCGCGGCTGAAGCTGCTGCTGCAGGATCCCGATCTGCGGGTGCTGCCGGTGCACATCGTGCGGCGGCCCGAGGGGGTGGTGTGCTCCAACATCGCCAAGGGCCGCGACTGGCGCGAGGAACTGGATGTGTATCACCGCAATCTCTGGCCCCGCTACGACCTGCTCCGCCACCATCCCCATCTATTGGTGTCGTACGAGAGCCTCTGCCGCGAGCCGGAGAAGGTGCTCAGCCGGATCATGGAGGCCGCGGGACTCCGTTTCGAGCAGGCCCAGCTCGACTGGACCGCGCACGAGCACCACAACGTGAACGGCAACAAGCGCACCCGCACCAGCCGCCAGTCCACGATCCGGCTGGATGAGCGCTGGCGCCGCCAGCTCAGCCGCCGCCAGCGCCTGGCGATCCGCTGGGCCCAGGCCCGTTTCCGCCTGCGGTTGCTGCTGCGCTTCGGGCTCTGGCCGCGGCCTCTCTGAGAGCGATGCTGCCTCCGCCGTCTGCTGTGGGGCCCGGGCCGTGGCTGCGCGCGCTGCCGGCCCGGGTGCGGCTGGCTTCCGTGGCCGCCGCCGAACGCCTCGGGCAGCCGGAGCGGGCCTTGCGCTGGCTGGAGCGCTGGTGCCGCCGTCCCGGCGCTTCGCCGCTGCTGCTGGAGGCCCTCGCCCTGCGCTGCTGCGATCGCGGCGAGAACGGGCGCACCGTGGCCCTGCTGGTGCGTCTCTGGCGCGAGCAGCGCCACAGTGATCTGCTTTACCGCCTCCTCTTCCGCCGCCGCTTCCGCGCGGCCCACAGCAGCGATCCGGCGGCCCTGCTGGAGCGGATCGCCGCGGCGCCGCTGCCGGCCCACTTCCGGGCCTATGGCGCCATTGCCCTGGCCTACCGCAGCCTCGAGACCCAGGAGCCCGAGCGGATGGCGGCGGCGGTGGCGCCGATCGAGGCGATCGCCGCCGAACTCGAGGCCGATCCGGAGGTGTCGGGCTGCCGCCGCGAGGACCGGGAGAACCGGGCCAAGCTGCTGGTGTCCTGCTACACGGTGCTGGGCCGGCTCCAGGTGCAGGTGGGCAGCTTCGCGGCGTTCTCCTCGGTGGCGCGCCGGGCGGCGGCCCTGGCGGAGGCCATTGACCTCGATCGGATCGATGCGGCCGTTTCCTACCGGATCGTGAGCAACCTGCTGCGCTGTCTGGCGGCGGCCTGGCTGGAGGCCTGGCTGCGCCGGGATGGGGAGGCCCTTGCCCGGGTGCGGGCCCGGCTGGAGGCGGTGGTGCGCCACGCCCAGGATCCTCGCCACCAGCAGTCCCAGGCCCGGGAAGACCATGCCGGCTTCGCGCGGGAGGTGGCGGCGGCCCTGGAGGGGCTGCAGCTGGAGGACCGGCGCCTGGAGCCCCTCTTCCCCCTGGTGGGCCTGATCTTCAAGAAGAAGGTGGAGGGCCATGGCTTCCGCACCCGGCTGGTGCCGGCCCTCGATCGCTTCCAGAGGGAGGCGGAAGCCCAGGGCGAGGCCCCGCCCCTGGCGGCGGCGCCGGCCTTCGAGCCCCCGCCCCTGCGGGTGCTCTACATCACCAGCCGCGGCCACAGCGGCTCCACCCTGTTGGATCTGCTCCTGAGCGGCCATTCGGCCCTCACCAGCGTGGGGGAGATCAAGATGCTCCCCTCCCCGGACAGCAGCCGCAGGCTCTGCAGCTGCCACGGCCTCGATCCCCTCGCGTGCCCCTGGTGGCGCCAGGTGCAGGACCATCTGATCGCCAGCACCGGCCTGCGCTTCGAGGACCTGCGGCTCGAGAGCGTGGACCCCTGGGTGAACCACCTCCACAACCTGGCGCTCTACCGCAGCGTGGCCGCGGTGAGCGGCTGCCGCACGATCGTGGATTCCTCCAAGAGTCTGCCCCGGCTGCGGGATCTGCTGCAGGGCGCGGAGCTCTACGGCGGCCTGGACATCGTGCCGATCCACCTGCTGCGGGGCCCGCTGGGGCTGGTGCACAGCTATGTGCGCAATGGTTTTGTGCACAGCCCGGAGGATCTGGCCGAGGTCTGTTACAACTACGCCAACGGCTACTTCCGGGCCGACGATCTGCTCCACCGTCGCCCCTATCTGCTGGTGCACTACGAGCGCCTGGCCCGCCGGCCACGCCAGGAGCTGCAGCGCCTGATGGCCGCCCTCGGCCTGCCCTTCGAGGAGGAGCAGTTGGACTGGGGCCGGGGGCCCCGCCGCAACATCCATGGCAACGCCATGCGCTTCCGGGCCGGTGGCCCGATCCGCCTGGACCGTTCCTGGATGCGGGGGCTCACCCCGACCCAGATGCTGCAGGTGCTCTGGTTCACCCTGCCGGTGCGGCTGCGGCGCCGGCGGCTCACCAGCCGCCGCCTGATGCGCCTCTGGCGGCTGCGCTACAAGCCCGCCGGCCGGCGCTCCCCGGCTGCCGCGGCGATCGCGGAGGCGAGCCCTTGAGCTCCGGCTCCGCCCCCGGGGAGGCCCCGGTGCTGCTCTACATCGATTCGCTCCAGGCGGGCGGGGCCGAGCGCATCACCCTGCAGTGGGCGGCCTGGCTGCAGGAGGCGGGCCGGCCCGTGGTGGTGCTCACCCGCCACGGCCCCGCCCGCGACTTCTACCCCCTCCCCGCCGGCCTGGAGCGCGCCGTGGAACCCCACGATCCGGCCTGGCTGCGGCGGCTGGGCTGGTGGGGCTTCCCCCTGCGGGTGTGGCGGCTGCGGCGGCTGCTGGCGGAGCGGCGGCCCGCCCTGGTGGTGGGGGTCACCACCCTGCCGGCGATCAAGCTGCTGCTGGCGTCCCTGGCGGCCCCCTGGGCGGTGGCGGTGTCGGAGCGGAACTACCCCCCCGCCAAGCCGCCGGCCCCCCCCTGGCGCTGGCTGCGGCGGCTCACCTATCCCTGGGCGGCCCGCCACCTGGTGCAGACCCGCCGCACCCTCGCCTGGCTCACCACCACCCAGGCCGTGCGCCAGGAGCGCTGCCGGGTGGTGCCCAACCCCGTGGCCTGGCCGCTGGCGGCCTTTCCGCCGCACCTGGAGCCGACGGCCCTGGTGCCGCCGGGCGCCTCGCTGCTGCTGGCGGTGGGCACCAAGCCCTACCAGAAGGGCTTCGATCGGCTGGTGGAGGCCTTCGCCCGGCTGGCGCCGCGCCATCCGCAGTGGCACCTGGCGATCCTCGGGCCCGATCCTGTGGGGCACCGCCCGGGGGTGGCCGAACTGGTGGCCCGGCGAGAGGCGGAGCCGCTGCTGCGCCAGCGGCTCCACCTGCCCGGCCCGGTGGGCAATGTGGGCGACTGGTACGCGGCCTGCAATCTGTTCGTGCTCAGCTCCCGCTACGAGGGCTTCCCCAACGTGCTGCTGGAGGCGATGGCGAGCGGCTGCGCCTGCCTGGCCTGTGCCTGCCCCACGGGTCCGGAGGAGATCGTGCGCCATGGCGTCGATGGCTGGCTGGTGCCGGGCGATGCCGATGCCGCCGCCCTGGCCGCGGCCCTCGAGCCGCTGCTGGAGGATTCCGCCCTGCGGGAGCGGCTGGGGGCCGGCGCCCTGGCCGTGCGCGAACGCTTCGGCCCCGAGGAGGTGCGTCGCCGGTTCCTCGCGGCCCTCGATCCGTTGCTCCCCCACTGAGCCCGCCGCCATGGCCCCTTCCCCCGCCGCCCCTGCCGGCCCCCCTGGCGACGACCTCTGGATCGTGCTGCCCCACCTCGGCCCCGGTGGCGCCCAGAAGGTGGCGGTGCTGGCGGCCGCCCACTTCGCGGCGCAGGGGCTGCGGGTGCGGCTGATCACCCTGCTGCCCGAGCAGCCCGCCGTGCATCCGATCCCCGCCGGGGTGGAGCACATTGATCTGGGGCCGCTCGTGGCCGCAGACCGCCTCCGCCAGCAGCCCTGGGTCGATGTGTCCGATCGCTCTCCCGTGGCGATCGGTCGCCGGGTGGCGGCCCTCTGGCTGGGGCGGCTGCGGCGGCGGCTCTCCCCCCTGGGCCTGCGCCTGCTGCTCTGGCTGCGGCTGCCCCTCTGGCCGCCGCGGCCGGGCTGGCGTGGCGGCCTCCAGCGGCTGCTCCTGCGACTGGCCCGCAACGTGGGCGGCCCCCAGGGCCGGCGGCTGCGGGAGCTGGTGCTGCGGGAGCGGCCCCGGCGGCTGCTGGCGTTGCTCAGCCGCACCAACATGCTCTCCTGCCTGGCGGTGTGGGATCAGCCGGTGCATCTCGTGGTGTCCGAGCGGAACGATCCCCGCCTGCAGCACCTGCCCTTCCCCTGGAACCGGCTGCGGCCCCTGCTCTATGCCCGCGCCGATGTGGTGACGGCCAACACCACCGGTGTGCTGGCGGTGCTGCGCACCTTCCCCGGCCCCTTCCGCCGCCTGGAGCTGCTGGCCAATCCCCTGCCGGCCACGAGCCAGCCCGGGGCCCTGGTTCCCCTCGAGGCACGGGAGCGGGAGTTCCTCACCGTGTGCCGGCTGGTGCCCCAGAAGGGGGTGGATGTGCTGCTGCAGGCCTTCGGGCTGCTGCCGCCGGAGATCCGCCGGAGCTGGCGGCTGCGGATCGTGGGCGACGGGCCGGAGCGCGAAGCGCTCGAGCAGCAGGCCCGGCAGCTCGCCATCGCCGATCGGGTGGTGTTCGAGGGCTTCCAGGCCGATCCGCCCCGCTTTTTCCGCCGGGCGCCGATCTTCGTGCTGCCGTCGCGCTTCGAGGGCATGCCGAATGCGCTGCTGGAGGCGATGGGCTTCGGGCTGGCGCCGGTGGTCAGCGATGCCTCCCCCGGTCCGCTGGAGCTGGTGGAGAGCGGTGTGACCGGGCTGGTGGTGCCGGCCGGCGAGGCGGCGCCCCTGGCGGCGGCCCTGCAGCGGTTGGTGGAGGATCCGGCCCTGCGGCAGCGCTGCGGCGCGGCGGCGGCGGCGCTGCTGCGCCAGCACGACTGGCCGGCCCTGGAGCCGGTGTGGCGAGAGCTGCTGCAGCTGCCATGAGCGCCGACGCGGCCACCGTCGCCCCAGACCCGGAGGGGCAGCCCCTGTGCCTGCTGGTGTTCGCCCCCTCGCGGCGGGCCCCCTCGGAAACCTTCATCCGCGCCAACCTCCGCGGCCTGGCCTGCGACACGGTGGCCTACTGCGGCGATGAGATCCCCTGGGGCGGTCCGCCGCTGCGCCTCGCCTACGGGCTGGCGATCCTGCTCAGCAAGGCCCTCTACCGCGCCGCCGAGCGCTTCCCCGCCACCGGGGTCCTGGGCTGGCGCGATGGCCTGCAGCGGCTCGGCACCTGGCTTCCCTCCCGGGTGGCGATCCGGATCTGCCGGAGCGAGCGGCCCGATGTGGTGCTGGTGGAATTCGGCTTCCACGCTGTGCGGGTGATGGAACTGGTGCCCGCCACGGGGCTGCCGCTGGTGGTGCATTTCCGCGGCTCCGATGCCTCCGCCCGCCGCTACCTGGAGGGGCTGCGTCCCCGCTACCGGCGGCTGCTGCAGCTGGCGGCGGCGGTGGTGGTGAAGTCGCAGCCGATGGCGCAACGGCTGCGGGAGCTGGCCGCGGGCCGCCCCACGCCGTTGCCGGTGCTGGTGAGCCCTTCCGGCGCCGATCCGGCCAGCTTCCACGGGGCCGATCCGGCCGCGGCGCCTCCCCGTTTCCTGGCTGTGGGGCGGTTCGTGGCGAAGAAGGGGCCGCTCCACACCCTCGAGGCCTTCGCCCGCGCCAGCGCGGGCCATCCCGACTGGCGGCTCGAGATGGTGGGGGCGGGCCCCCTGCTGGAGGCGGCCCGCCAGCAGGCCCGCGCCCTGGGGATCGAGGGGCAGGTGACCTTCAGCGGCGTGCTGCCGCCGGAGGCCATCGCCGCGCGGCTGCAGGGGGCGCGGGCCTTTCTGCAGCACTCGCTCACGGGCCCGGACGGCGACCAGGAGGGCCTGCCGGTGGCGGTGCTGGAGGCCCAGCTCTGCGGCCTGCCGGTGGTGGCCACCCGCCATGCCGGCATCCCCGAGGTGGTGGTCCACGGCGCCACCGGCCTGCTGGTGGACGAGGGGGATGTTGCGGCGATGGCGGAGGCGATCCGGGCGCTGGGCGACGACCCCGCCCTGGCAGGCCGGCTGGGGGCCGAGGGGCGCCGCCACTGCGCCGCCCACTTCACCGTGGCGCACCACTGGCGGGCCCTGGAGGCGCTGCTGGTCCGGCTGGCCGCTGAGCGCGGCGATAGCCTGACCCCGTGAGCTTTCTCGCCGGCCTCAACGACGCCCAGCGCCGGGCGGTGGATCACCACACCGGTCCGCTGCTGGTGGTGGCGGGGGCGGGCAGCGGCAAGACGCGGGCGCTCACCCATCGCATCGCCCACCTGGTGGGGCACCACGGCGTGGATCCGGCCGAGCTGCTGGCGGTGACCTTCACCAACAAGGCCGCCCGCGAGATGAAGGAGCGGCTGGAGCTGCTGCTGGCCCAGAAGCTGGCCCAGAGCCAGTTCGGCCAGCCCTGGAGCACCCTGCCAGCGGTGGAGCAGCGCCAGCTGCGCTCGCGCATCTACCG
>JBJTWS010000099.1:0-11382 GCA_046081905.1 Synechococcus sp.
TCTCACCCTGGTTGGCGTGGTGCTGGTGGGGTTCGCGCTGTCCCGTTGGTGGAAGCGGCGCTGGCTGCTTGGTGGCGTTCCGCTAGGGCTGTTCGTGGCCTATGCCATCCCCACGGCCCTTCGCTACGGCCGGTTCCCGCCGCGCCCCGGTCAGCCATTCAGCGACTATCTCGTCCAGTCGACCCGCAATTTCATCGGCGGCCTGCTGCCCGGGCCGATGATCACCTCGGTGGTGAACGATTTTTCGTATAATAAAGCAGGAATGGCTTCCCTCTCGGTGCTGCTCGATCTGCGCCGTTCCCAGTTGCTCCTCAGCCACGATCCCTTCGGTTGGCTGCCAGCCGAGTTGTTCCGTGTTCTGCCGGGCGCCATCAAGCAACGCATGCCCGAATGGGGCAGCCACGGTGCGGAAGCTCTGGTGAGCAGGGCTCTGGGGGTGGGCGGCCCGGGCTGGACCAACTGGGGGCTGCCGAAGGTGATCCCCAGGGATTTCGTGATCGACATGATGGAGACGCCGCTGCTCAATCCCGTGGCTAACGGCGGCATGGCTGGGGTGGTGCTGATGGCCCTGGTCACCGGCCTGAGCGTGGGCTTGATCTGGTGGGCGGTCTGCCGGCTCAGCGTCCAGTGGAGCTGGTGCTGGCTTCTGCCTTTCGGGATCCTGTTCGTGATGGCCCAGGCCCCTTCCTGGCTGGGCGATGTGCTGGTGACACTGAAGATCAGTCCGCCCTGGCTGGCGCTGGCAGCCCTGGTGGCGGCTTACGCCCGCTGGAGCCACTCCGCCAGTACCACCCAGCGCCAGTAAGCGCCCCAGCGCCTGGTGGCACGCAGCAGCAGCCAGCTCTGCAGGATTGCCGCTGTCGGGGCCCTCAGGCCCCGCTGAGCCAGTTCGCGCCCGAGCAATCGGCTGATCCGATCGGGAGCAAAGCGGGGCTGCTCGAGCAGCCAGGGTGCCAGGGCCAGGTTGAAGCCCCGTTTCGGGCCTGCGAGCACGGTTTCCGGCAGCAGAGGCGCTGCCACCTGTCGCAACAGCCCCTTGGCCCCACCCTGCCGCTGGCTGCTTTCGTCGAGCGACAGAGCCAGCCTGGCCAGATCCGCATCGAGAAACGGCACCCGCAGTTCGAGCCCGTGGTGCATCGTCACGGCATCGCCATCGCGGAGCAGCGTGTCGTGCAGATAGCCGCGCACCTCCAGCAGGCTGGCGTCGCGCAGTGGCACGACCCCACCTCCTGCCAACCGTTGCGCCGCAGCCGGCAGCAGATCGGCTCTCTGCGTCCGCAGCCTCAGCCGCTTGCTGCGGCTCAGGCCTGCGCAGCGGATCTGGCGGACCCGCAGCAGGCGCTCCCGCCCAAGACCCACCATGTGGCCATAGCCGCCAAACAATTCATCGGCCCCCATCCCTGAGAAGGCCACGGTCATTCCCTCCGCCCTGGCCGCGGCGGCGACCAGAAAGCTGTTGAACCCATCGATGCTCGGCTGATCGATGGCCTCAAGAAAGGCATCGAAGCTGCCGTCGAGCTGGGATCGGCCGATCCGCAGGGTCCGATGCTCCAGGCCCAGATGGCGTGCGGTGAGCGAGGCGAGCTCGCTTTCATCCACGGCTCCCGGCAGGCCTTCGAATCCCACCGACACGCTGCGGATCGGCCCGCTCTGGCTGCGGCGGAGCAGGGCCGCCAGCAGACCCGAATCAAGCCCGCCGCTGAGGAAAAGGCCTACCGGCACATCGCCGATGGCCTGCCGCTCAACGGCCTGGCTCAGCGCTGCCGCCACCCGCTCGGCAGGGCTCGCGGCTGGCTCGGGGGCTGGCGCGGCCGTGGATTCCCCAGACGCCAGAGGGGATGCGAAGGCCTGCAGCTGCCATGCGCCGCCCGGGCACCACTGGCCCCAGTGGCCGGCAGGAAACACATCCACTCCCTGCAGCAGGGTGTGCGGCGCGGCCACGGCACCCCAGAGGGCGTAGCTCTCCAGGGCCGCCTGCGAGAGCCTGTCGCGGTGGGCCAGCCCCGCGGCTTCAAAGGCGCTGAGTTCCGAGCCGAAGGCACAGTGGCCGGGGCCCCGGGTCCAGAGCAGCGGCTTCACCCCGAAGCCATCGCGGGCGAGGGTGAGCCGCTGCGCTGCCACCTCCCAGCAGGCCACCGCGAAGATGCCGTTCAGGCGGCTCCACAGCCTGTTCCCCCAGCGCCCGAATCCCCGCACCAGCACCTCGGTGTCGCTGCGGGAGCGGAAGCGTTCCCCTTCGGCCTCCAGCTCCCGCCGCAGCTCGGTCTGGTTGTAGATCTCACCGTTGAACACCAGGGCCAGCCCGCCGCCATCGCGGAGCATCGGCTGGTGGCCCAGGGGGGAGAGGTCCTGGATGGCCAGCCGCGTGTGCAGCAGCCGCGCCGGCCCCGCCTGCCAGCGGCCCCGGTCGTCGGGCCCTCGCCCCTGCAGGGCCTGGAAGATCGCGGCCTCGGGCAGGTTCCCCAGCCCCACAGCTCCGAACAGCCCGCACATCGTTTAGTCCTCCCCTGGTTCGTTCAGCTGGAGTGCCGCCCGCAGCTGGGCTGCGAAGCGCTCAGGACCGAACTCCGACAGCGCCCGCCGTCGTGCCCGCTGCCCGGCTTGCGCAAGGGTGCGCGGATCCGCCAGGCACCCAGCCAGACAGGCGGCGAGAGCCTCGGGATCGGGATCAACCAACCACCCTGTCTCACCATCGACGATCAGATCACTCTGGCCCCCCAGGCGGCAGCCGATCGAGGCACGCCCGGCCAGGGCGGCCTCGAGGTAAACGATGCCGAAGCCTTCGCCTTCCGCGCGTCCTGCACCGGCGCTGTAGGCACTGGGAAGCAGCAGCAGGCTGCACTGCTGCAACTGCCGCACGAGCTCCTGATCGTGCACGCCTCCCAGGAAACGGACCCAGGCCCCGAGACCCCGCCGGAGGGTTTCCTGTTCGAGGGCCTCCCGGTCATCGCCCTCGCCCACCACCAGCCAGAGCAGGTTGGCGGGGAGCAGGCCTCGCTCCCGCAGAAGCTCCAGGGCAGCCAGCACCAGGCGATGACCCTTGTACCGCTCCTGGCGCACCAACCGGGCCACGCTGAGCAGGCGAGGGGCCGACGGCATGGGGGCTGGCGGCTGCTCCGCTGCGACCAGGTCAGCCATGGGATGCACCACCAGCGCGGGCGGCCAGGGGCCGGGATGCTCCAGCACCCGATCGCGGGTGAAGCGACTGCTGGCGATCAGGCCATCGCAGCGTTTCAGATCAGCACGCACCGTTTCAAGCGCCGATCCCCAGACCTCGATGCCGTGCAGCCAGCAGAACCGCCTGGGCCCGCCGGATCGGCCCCGCCCCAGGGCTCCCAGCACGGAGACCGGACCCAGCCAGCGCAGGACCGGCAGCAGCAGGGCGTGCATGCTCAGCACCGTCGTGGCCTGGGGCAGCCAGAAGGCGAGGGCCAGCAGAAACCGGGCCCGTCCCAACCAACGACCTGTTGCTCCCCCGCCCAGGGAGCGCGGGCAGAGCAGCTGCACGCGCTCTCCGCTGCCCTTCAGCGCGTCTCTGACCTGCAGGGTCAGCCGTTCGATGCCGCCGCGTCGACTGACGTCGTAGCTGATCAACAGAATCATCACCGGGCGCTCACGCGGGGGTGCCTTCCACCCGCAGCCGCCAGGATCAGTTGCTCGTAGCTCGCCAGCGACGTCTGGATGCCGAAGCGCTGTTCATAGAGCCGCCGGCTGTTGATTCCCATCGCGGCCACGGCCTCGGGATCTCTGCAGAGGCCCAGCAGGCGTTCGGCCAGTTCGGTTGCTTCGCCCGGCTCCACCACCACCCCACAGCCTGCGGCGAGCACAAGCCGGGCCAGATCGCAACTCCGACGGGCAATCAGCACGACGCCCCTGCCACTGGCGAGAATTCCGTAGAACTTGCACGGTGCCACCGTGTCTTCAGCCCCGACCATCAGACCGATCGCCGCCAGGTCGCAGGCCCCGAGGCTCAGGGGCAGCCGCTCGCGCGGCTGATAAGGAAGCCGCAGCACATGGGGCAGAGCAAAGGTGGTGGCATAGGCATCGAGCTGCACCTGCTTGGCGCCACCGCCGATGAACACAAACTGCACCGGTTCGCGCTCCAGCACCCTGGCGGCTTCCAGCAGGGTGAGCAGGTCATGGAGGCGGCCGAAGTTCCCGGAATACTGAAGGGTGAAACGATCGGCGAAGCCGTGCTCCAGGGCAAAGGGATTCACGGCGCGCGGAATGTCGAGGGCCTGTTCGACGGCCCAGTTGTGGATCACGGAAAGTGGCAGATCCTTTCCCAGATCGCGCTTCAGGCGTTGCTCCATGGCCTGGCTGAGCACCACCGTTGCGCTGCTGCCGCGGCAGATCTGACCCATCAGGGTGCTCCACAGCTGGGTGAGGGGCCCCGCCGCGGGCAGGACACCGCTGAGCACGGCTGAGCGTGGGAAGAGATCCTGAAAGATGAACAGATAGGGCACCGGTCGGATCAGCCGGATGCAGGGGCCGAGGAGTCCGATGAAGGGGGGGTTGGAAACGATCACCACCACGTCGGCGCGGCCTGCATGCCGCAGGCACCACAGCAGAGCACCGACCAGAAAGCGCAGCCCTCCCACCGCCTTCGCCACCACGCTGAGGCTCCGTTGCCCATGTTGGCGGCCGGCCAGCCGCACCACCGGGAAGGCAAGGGCGCTTCCGGCGGTCGCGGTCAGCACGGTGATCGGCCAGTCGCGCTGGCTGAGTCCAGCAGCGAGGTCGGACATCAGCTGGGCGGTGGCCCCCGTGCTGGGCGCGAAGTGTTCGCTGATCAGGATGACCCGCCCTGGCCTGTTCAGCGTGTTGGCAGGAGTCAAAGCGGAAGCCCTCGCTTCAGCCGGCGCCGCTCAATCACCTTGACGACCGTGATCAGGTCGTAGAACGCCATCAGCAGACAGAACAGCAGCCCCTGCCATCCCTCCAGCCAGCCCCCCTGGACGATGTACTTCTGCAGGAACCGCATCAGGGGCCGCAGCGGCCACAGCTGTGCCGCCAGACGCCGCAGCCTCAGATGCCGTTGGGTGCCCAGCGCCTCGTCGCCGTCACCCGCTAGGAAGGCCAGGATCCCGTCAGCTTCGTAGCCGGCATAGCGTTGGTGGCGCCGCAGCCAGTCATCGATTCCCTGGCTGAAGGCGTAGTGCTCATAGGGAGCGGCGATGCGGCCCACCGCACGACCCGCCGGGAAGCTTTCCCACAACTCCCCCTCAAAGCGCAGCCGGCCCCTGCGAACCAGCCTGGGGTGCCAGTTTGGGTAGCCCTGCGTGCGCCGCAGCCAGCGACCCAGGAAGAGAAAACGTGGAGTGAGTTCGAAGCCCTGGGGGGAGGGCCGCCCTTCGCGTTCGGCAGCGGCGGCCTCAGCAATAGCCCGCTGGATCGCCGTGCGGCAGGTGGCACCGATCGCTTCGTCCTGATCGAGGAAGAGCACCCAGTCGCTGCTCAGTCCAGCTTCGGAGAGGGCCCAGTTGCGCTGCACGCTGAACGAGAACGGTCCTTGCTGGCGGTGTTCGACGACCCGGAAACCATGGGCCAGGGCTCTCTCGGTGCTGCCATCGGTGCTGCCGGAATCCACCAGCAGGCGCTCATCGCACCAGGCGAGGGAATCGAGGCAGCGGGGCAGGTCGCCGGCTGCGTTGAGGCAGAGGACAACGGCCGCAATGCTGGGAGGGTGGGGATCCAGGGTGGTCGCAGGCTGGCGCTCAGGAGCGGCAGGGCCGCTGTCCCTGAGTCTGCAGGATGCTGGCGTAAGCCCGCAGCGCCGCAGCGCTCACCGCGTCTGCCCCGTAACGCCCGGCCGCCCAGTGGGCTGCGCAGTCCCCGGCCCTGCGGGGCTGATGCAGCCAGCGATCCAGCCAGGCGCTCCAGAGTTCAGCCCTGCGCGGAAGAACGGCCGCGAATCCCGCCTGCGCCAGCTCTGCCGAGACGCCGGTGCGGTCACTGATCAGGGCGGCGGCGCCGCAGGCCAGTGCTTCGATCACAACATTGCCGAAGTTTTCATGGCGGCTCGGCAGCAGCAGGAGATCGGCGGCGTTGTAGACCCCTGCCAGATCAGGCGCTGGCAGGGTGTCGAGCCTGCACACCCGATTGCCCAAACCGGCCTGTTCCAGAGCCGCCAGCAGCCGGGCGCCACTGCCATCGTCATCACCGCCCACCAGCAGCAGCTGCCAGGAGCGTTGCCTGAGGGGTGCCAGAACCGCCGGCAGGAGGTCGAGCCCTTTCTTGTGATGCTGCCGGCCGCAGACCAGCAGGAGCGGGATATCAAGCGCCAGCCCCTGAGCCAGGCGCCAGCGCTGGCCAAGCGGCGCATCGGGCCTCAGGGTCTCCAGGTCGAGAGGATTGGGCAGCAGGAAGCGGGGAGGCCTCAGGCCCAGGCCCTTGAGTTCCAGCTCTTCCTGCAGGCTGGTCACATGCAGACCTGCGGCTCGCTGCAGGAGAGGGCGCTCCTGAGCCAGGAACCAGGGGAGTTTCTTCCACCAGCCCTGCCGCAGCGAGTAAGGCCCGAGGGCTCCCCGCAGGCTCGCAAGCACCGGGATGCCCCTGCGCAAGGCCGCACGCTGCACCGGCAATCCGAGAGGTTGCCAGATGGCACTCACGTGGACCAGATCCACCCCCTCCAGGGATGCTGGCAAGGCCTCCACCAGCGCCCGGGAGCGGATCGTGCCGCCCTGATGGTCCACGGGCTGGTAGGTCACCGCAACGCCGTTGCGTTCCTGCGGGCAGCCCAGTTGCTCCGAGGGGAGTTGCGGCAGCCCTGCATTGGTGGTGAGCACCCGGGTGTCCACACCCTGGCGAGCCAGGCCTTCGGCCAGGCGGCTGACACTGAGCACCGGTCCGCCGAACTGCCAGGCGGGGGCGTAGACGGGCATGAAATGGAGGATGCGCATCAGGCCTTCACCCGCCAGCCCCGCAGCAGCCAGACCCCTTGGCCGCCCAACAGCACCAGAGCCCCAAGCAGCGCCGCCAGCTCAATCCCTGCCGGCTGGGTTCCGCTGGCGGGCCACCAGCAGATCGGGATCGCCGCGAGTGTGAGCAGCAGTTGCAGCAGCAAACCGCCGCGGTCCTGAACAGCAGGCCAGGCGGCTGCGAAGTAGACCAACACCGGAAGCAGTCCGTGCAGCAGCCGAGCGGCCAGAAAGCCGGCCGTGCCGATGCGGGGGATCAACAAGACGCCCGTCAGAGCTGCCAGCAACACCGCACCGTTCTGTGCTAGCAGGAAAAGCCCCATTTTCCGGGAAGCAAGCAGAGGTTGGTGGAGCAGCAGGCCCACCGACTCCGCGATGGCGCCGAGCACCAGCACCCGGGTGGCCTGCAGGGCCGGCAGGAAAGAAGGCCCGAAGAACAGGATCAGAACCCAGCGGTCGACCAGCAAAAAGCCCACCAGGCAGATCAGGGCGCTCCACCAGAGGGCCCGCAGGGAGCGTTCAGTGCCGCGCATCCGTTCCTCGAAATCCGCGCCGGAGCGCAGCCGCATGAACAGCACCGGAACCAGGGCTCCGGGCAGCAGGGTGAACAGCTGCACCAGGATCTGCCCAACCCGCAGGTAGCCCACATCGGCCAGACCCGACCCCTTGGCCACGCCGGCCAGCAGGGGCAGAAACACCAGGGTGGCCAGCACATTGGTGAGGTACTGGGGGATCCCGGCCTTCACCAGCTGCAGGGCCGTGGACGACTCGAAATGCCGTTGGCGCGGCCAGGGCAGCAGGGTGCGGCCGATGCGCCAGAGCCACAGGGCCTGCACACCCACGGCGAGGGCATAGCCCGTCAGGGCTCCGGCCAGTCCGCTGAGGCTGGCACCAAGCCAGGCGACCGTGATCTTCAGGGGCGCGAACAAGCCCTGGCGCAGGGCCAGGGCGCCGGTTCTGCCGCGGATCAGCAGCAGATCCCACTGCACCGTGCCGAGGCTCTCCAGGCTGCAGATCAGCAGCAGCACCGTGGCCAGCCAGCCCCTCGGCAGGGGGAGCTGTCTGGGCAGCAGCCCCTGCCCGGGCATCACCCAGATCCATACCGCCAGAGCCACCAGCAGGGTGCTGACCTGCACCACCCGCAGGGCGGCATGGGCGATCTCTCCCTGGCGCCGTGCCGGCAGTGAGGCCCCCTCGCCGGTGAGGGCATAGCTGAGACCGAAGTCGACCCCGCTGCGCACCGTCATCTCCACGGTCTGGGTGGCGCTGAGGATGAGGTTCAGCAGGCCAAGATTCACAGGGCCCAGGGTACGGCTCAGCAGCAGATTGGCACCGAAGCTTAGGGCTCTGCCGGCCATCGAACCGCTGAGAAGGTGGAGAAAACCGAGGCGAACTCCCGGCTTCGAATCGGGCGAGGTTTCGGCGTCAGCCATGCTCACCGATCAGGGAGCTGCGATGAACAATGCGATACAGCCCTTCAATCAGCCAGGCCAGAACAACCAGAACCAGCAGATATTTCGGCAGCTCCCAGAACCAGTTCCAGACCGTTTCTGAAACCGATCGCAGAGGCAGGCCATCGATGAAGCTGGCCGGATAGACAGCCAGCAGTAACTGAAACAGCGAAGCTGAGAGGGAGGCTGTCTGATACCAGATGCGGGCCATCAGAGCGTAGAAGAGCCCGAAGGCCAGGGATCCGACGATCACTCCGGGCCATCGGTAGCGGCGATAGAGATCGCCTCCGAAGCTCATGTTGGGAAACCACACATGCGTGCCATTCACAACGCCCACCTTGGATTCGCCCATCACCTCCTTGGCGATCAGGTGACCATCGTTGATTTCCGGCCGGTCTGGTTTCAGGTGTTTGGGCACCCAGAGGTACAGCAGCCCTTTCAGGCCTCTGTTGCCGGCTGGCGGCAGCTGCGAGCCCGGTGGATGGAAGAGGAATGGATCACTGGAGGGGAAGAGCTCTCGCCCGATCAGGGCGATGCTGCCGGCTTCGGGTCTGGCCTGCACCATCGCCTTGCCGATCACGGCGGCCCGGCCCATCACATCCTGGGAGTGCGTCGCCTGGAAGGCGGGGCTGTCCCGCAGGCCGGCCATGAGTGGAATGAAGACAAGCCCGAAGAGCACCAGAGCCAGGGCCAGCCAGCGCAGCAGGCTGGCCGGGAGATCGGTCATCCACAGTCCGCCGAGCAGCAGCAGCAGCGGGAAGATCAGCAGCGCCCTGCCGCCGGACATGGCGCCCAGCGCCAGGGACAACAGCGTGAGCACGATCAGCACCCCAGCCAGTGCCCTGCGGGACCAGGCGGCGCCCGCCGGGCAGGAGCGCAGGCAGAGCAGCACGGCCAGGGGGGCCAGCAGCGGGAAGAGATTGCGCAGCCGCAGGAAGGGAACAAACAACGTGTCGGCCCGCCAGAGCTTTGTGGTCCAGAAGAGGTAGTTGGCACTGCTGCGATCGAGCGTGCCGGAGCCCATGCCTGTGATCAGATAGGCGCAGGTGAACAGCCCTGTCACCAGCACCAGAAGGGGGAGTCTGCGCTGCATCGCCGGGCTGAGGGGGAGGGGCTGCAGGCGGAGCAGGAGGGGCCGGTTCAACAGCCCGGCCAGAACGATCGCCGTGGAAACGATCCCCCAGAGGGCCTGGGCCGGTTCCACCGCGATCGCCCAGCCCTGCAGCGGGGCAGGGGCCTGGTCGGCAGTCCAGGCGAGCAGCCCTGCACCGAGCCCCCAGCGGATGAAGCCCGCCAGGGTGATCACGGTGATCGGGGGCAGGGGCATGCGGTTGATCCAGGGGCGCTCCAGCCAGAGGGCCGTGAGCAGCAGCACCAGCGACCAGCAACTCCAGGCCATGGCCAGAGGGCGGCCGCTCAGCGAGGCGAGCGGGATCCAGAGGATCGCGCCTGCCAGTAGGCCCCTCAAGGGATGGATCAGGCCTGAGGCCGGTCCCAGGAGCGTGTCGAGGCGATCGCCTGCCGCTGCCGACTCCCTGGCCTGCTGCAGCAACGTGGGGAGTGGGGCCATGCAGGGTTCAGGGTCGGGCCAGCAGGCTCCGATAGTGGCCGATCGCCCGGTCGGCGTAATCCTTCCAGCTCAGATTGTTCGGGGCCAGGGCCAGGGCCGCCCGGCGTTTCGCCTCCCACAGTCCGGGCTCCGTGGCCAGGCGGCGCAGGCAGTGAGCGATGGCTTCAGGGGAATGGATCGGCACCATCCAGCCGGCGGGAAACTCAAGAATGTCGTTCTCCTCCCTGGCACCGCTGGCTCCCCCAAGTCTGAGAAGGTCCTCCCCTCCGGTGTGGGTGGTGCAGATCAGAGGCACCCCACAGGCCAGGGCCTGGGACAGAACCATGCCGAATCCATCCTCAATCGAGGCCATCACGAAACAATGGGCCCGGCCATAGTGACGCACCAGTTCAGTCTGGGGGCGGTGGCCGAGGAGTTCCACGCTTCCGGGTTGCCGCTCCAGCAAGGGGGCCAGCTCGGGGGTCTCCCCCCCGACCAGCGTGAGCCTCGCGCCGGCAAGATCGGCGGCTGCGAAGCCGGCCAGGAGATCGGCGATTCCCTTGCGCACCGAGAGTGTGCCGGCATAGATCAGATGCAGCCCCTGCTGCGGTGAGGGGGGGGGCGTTGCGGGCGGCTGAAAGTTGCCCAGATCCACGCCGAAGGGATTGCGAAACAGCCTGGCGGCGGCAAAGCCGCGTGCCAGAAAACTGCGTTCCACAAACAGGCTCGGCACGGCCACGGCCGTGCTCAGGTCGTATTCCCGCAGTTCCATCGCTTCGATCTTCGGGTGGGTCTCGACCCAGGTGAGGCCTTGCCTGCGGTGTTCCTCCCGCAGCAGGCGGCTCTGCTCCAGGATGTGGGAGGAGGAGCGCTCAAGCACGCTGGGCACCCCCCGTTCGGCCGCCCAGCGCAGGCAGGGTTCACTCCACTGCGACCAGCCGTGGATCAGCTCGCTGCCTGCAAGGTGCCGAGCCGCACGGCTGGCGAACCAGCGGTGCACCCACCACTGGCAGCGCATCATCAGGCTTTCGCCCCCCAGCCGGTAGATCGCGCGCACCACCAGGAAGGTGAACGGCAGGCTCACAACACGATCCGCGGGGATCCCCCAGCGCTTCACGAACCAGCGGGGATAGTTGGTGATCAGGCGGTGCAGATGGCCTCGCGCGTGGAGTTGGCCCGCCAGGTCGAAGGCATGCCACCGCCCTCCCACCACCACCGTGATGCGCATCGGTCTCCCTTCAGCCAAGGCGATGGTCCTCACCATGGCCACGAGCATGAGCACGGGTCACAGGGCTGGCCGCAGCCCACTCCAGGATCGTCTGCAACCGGGCAGCGTAGGTGTTCTGCGGTTGCTGCAGGGCCGCGGCCCCCTGCTGCCGGAGGGACGCCTGGAGGGCTGGATCGGCCAGGATCGCCAGGGCATGGCGGCGGAGTTGATCGGGGTCCTGAAAGAAGCCCACCT
>JBJTWS010000100.1:0-3088 GCA_046081905.1 Synechococcus sp.
CGGCTCTGGCGGTAGCGCTCCACCTCGCAGCGGTGGTTGAGCAGACACGCCACGGCGATGGCGCCGGCGCGGAAGGCGTCCTCCTGGGCCTGGAAGTCGGTGGGGTGGCTTTGGTTGAGGTGTATCTCGGCCAGGTTGCAGTGGAAATCGGCGCCGAGGATCTCGCCGCAGGGGTTGAGGCCGTAGCGGCCGAGGCGATGCTCCAGCTCGGCGTCGCTGATCTCGGCGTGATGGCTGCGCAGCCAGCGACCGGCCTCCTCGCGGCCCTGGTCGCAGAAGATCTCGATGAACTCGGTCCGGAGTTCGGGGGTGGGGAGCAGGTCGGCGTTGGAGCGGGCGATCGCCTCGGGGGCGAACTGGATGGCACCTTCGCCGCTCTGGAACTGCTTGGTGACGGCTTCAAGCACCGTCTCACGGCTGGGGCGGCTGTGGAAGACGCGGGTGTGGTTGGCCATGCGCAGGGCGTCGCGCTCCGGGTCGATGCGCCAGTTGCCCTCGCTGTCCTGCTGCCAGAGGTTGTCCTTGGCGGAGGCGGCGGCGTGGTCGTCGGCGGCGAACTGGCGCATGCCGGCGCTGCGGCGGATGTTGCCGGCCACGATCGTGACGGCGGCCTCATCGATCAGCAGGCAGCACTCCACCGAGGTGAGCTGGCGGCCCTGGGCCCTGTTCAGGATCTGGGCCACGCGGCCGTAGAGGTCCTTCAGTTTCACCGGGTTGGCCATGCCACCGAAGCCCTTGAGGGTTTCGCCGACCGGGCGCACATCGGAGAGGTCCACGCTCACCGTGATCGGTGCGCTGGCGTCGAAGCGCTCATCGCTGCACAGATTCAGCAGCAACTGGTAGCTGTCCACCCAGCCGCGGCGGGTATCACCCACCTTGATGGCCACGCGCTGGCCGTCGATCGTGTGGCTGGTGTGCTCCTGGCGGGAGCCGGCCGGGGTGGCGCCGATATCGCTGACGCCGGTGATCTCCAGGCGGTTGCGCACGGCCGGCAGGCGGCTGATCAGGCGCGGCTCGATGATGGCGCCGGTGCCGCAGCCCATCATCGCCAGGTCCATCATCAGACCGAAGGCTTCCCAATCCACCAGGTTGGTGGAGGTGCAGTTGTAGGCACCGGAGAAGTTCACCTCCTGCTCGATCCAGGGGGTGCCGCCGATCCACAGCCAGCGGCCCGAAGGCAGTGCCTTCTGCTGCTGCTGCATGCGGCGCAGCAGGGTCACCTCATCGTCGTTGAGGTTCCCGAGGCGGCGCAGGCCCTCCAGGTTGCGTTCGGCCACCTGGTGCCAGCTCTCGCGGCCGGCGGGCAGCTTGCGGGAGTATGTGCGATAGAAGACCGGGTTGGCCGCCGGGGCGGTGGCGGGGAAGTCACCGGCTGGCGAAGCTCCTGAGCCGTGGCCGCCAGTGCCCAGGCCAAGGCTGCCATCCGTGTCGGACCGCAGGACGGGGCTGCCGGCAGGGCTGGTGGCTGGGCGCTGGGCGGAGAGGGTCACCGGCGATGGATCCAGGGGCTTGCGCACCATAACCCCAGGGATGGGGTGTGCAAGCTGCCACTGGCACCATCGGCGGTGGTGTGCCATCGGCCGCCAGAGTGCTGGCTGATCGATGTGAAGGGGCAGGAGGGATGGCATTGCAGCGAACACCGGAGCCCGAGCTGATGGATGGGGCTGATCAGGTGCGGCCTATGCCTCCGCGGATTTCGATGCCTCCGACCAGGCGATGGTCGAGCGCTTCGCCCAGCTCTGTGACGATCGCCCTGGCACACGGCTGGCGGATCTGGGTTGTGGGCCGGGCAACATAAGCTTTCGCCTGGCCCGCCGCTGGCCCGCCGCCAGCGTGCTCGGCATCGATGGGGCGGCGCGGATGCTGGCCGTGGCTGCCCAGCGGTTGGTGGCTGAGCCTGCCCTGCAGGGACGGCTGCATTTCCAACAGGCGCTTCTGCCCCTGGCGCAGCCGACGCCCCTGGCCGGCAGATTCGATGCGGTGGTGAGCAACAGCCTGTTGCACCACCTCCACGATCCCCTCGCTCTCTGGCGGGCGGCAACCCAGTTGGCCGCCCCCGGAGGTCTGGTGTACGTCCAGGACCTGCGCCGCCCAGCCACTGAGGCCGCCCTGGAGGGGTTGGTGCTCACCTCGATGGCCAAGGCGCCGGAGGTGCTGCGCCGCGACTACCGGGCATCGCTGCATGCGGCCTTCACGCCGGCGGAGGTGCGCGATCAGCTGGCGCAGGCCGGTGTGGCCGGGTTGCAGGTGCAGTCCATCGGCGACTGCTACCTGGAGGTGTGGGGCCGCTTGCCCTGAACCTGAACCTGGCCTTGCTCTGCCAGGCTGAGGCCATGACCAGCAGTCCTGCCCTCGGCGCCAGCGGCGCCACCCTCGGCACAGCCAGCTCCGGCGAACTGGCCGCCCTGGCCGAGGCGGTGGCCCGGCGCCGCAACTTCGCGATCATTTCCCACCCCGACGCGGGCAAGACCACCCTCACCGAGAAGCTGCTGCTCTACGGGGGCGCCATCCAGCAGGCCGGCGCGGTGAAGGCCAAGGGCGAGCAGCGCAAGGTGACCTCCGACTGGATGGAGCTGGAGAAGCAGCGGGGCATCTCGGTCACCTCCACCGTGCTGCAGTTCGACTACTCGGGCAGCACGATCAACCTGCTCGACACCCCCGGCCACCAGGACTTCTCCGAGGACACCTACCGCACGCTTGCGGCGGCCGACAACGCGGTGATGCTGGAAGACGCCGCCAAGGGCCTCGAGCCCCAGACCCGCAAGCTGTTCGAGGTCTGCCGCATGCGCCAAATCCCGATCTTCACCTTCATCAACAAGATGGATCGGCCGGGGCGCGAGCCCCTGGAGCTGCTCGATGAGATCGAGCAGGAGCTGGGCCTGGCCTGCTGGCCGGTGAACTGGCCGATCGGCAGCGGCGACCGCTTCCGCGGGGTGATCGATCGGCGCAGCAAGCAGGTGATCCTGTTCGAGCGGGCCGAGCGCGGTCGAGCGAGCGAGGAGAAACTGCTGACGGTGGAGGAGGCCCGCGACTCGGGCGCCGTGGAGCCAGACCTGCTGGCGCAGGCCCTGGAGGAACTGGAGCTGCT
>JBJTWS010000101.1:0-3105 GCA_046081905.1 Synechococcus sp.
GACGGCCAGCGCTTGAAATCCAGGCCGAGGGCCTGGTTCAGCACCTCCCGGTGCCGCTTGGCGAAGCCCTCGAGATCCCTGGAGCTGCGGCAGCCGCTCAGGATCCCCAGGACCGCCACCAGCAGCAGGAACCACTGCGGGTAGCGCACCCCACGGCGGTAGCGGCCATCGGGGATGGCCTTGAGGAAGCTGATCAGGTCATCCGATGGGGCTTGATCGGCTGCGGCGGAATCGGTGTCGGGCATCGCAGGGGGTGAGACCCAACGACCTAAACCGATGCCGCCACGGCCCAAGGGGGCGGGGTGGACAGACTTTTAGGCGACCCTGGCACCAGCCGGTTTTCTCAGATCCCAACGACCCCAGGCTCCAGGAAATTGCCTGCCCGTGGCCAGCACAGGAGTGCACGGCAACCACCGAGGAATGGATGACAAGGGTGTCTCTGGGAACAGAGAAAACCTGAAGACGTCCCGCTTTCACCCCCTCCAACCCAACAGGTTCACGCGAGCTGGCAATAGGTTGTGAGCAACTGCATCGTTTCTGGAACATGCTTACAGGATCAGATCTCCTCGCCAAGGTCAAGGAACTGGGCCACGCCACCAAATCCGAGCTGGTGCGCGAATGCGGCTACGTGAGCAGCAAGAAAGATGGCGCTGAACGCCTGAACTTCACCGCCTTCTACGAGGTCATGCTGGAGGCCAAGGGGCTCCATCTCGGCAACGGAAAGGGCACGGGCATGGGCGTGGGCCGGCCGGGCCGCAGGCTGAGCTACGCCACCAGGGTGCAGTTCAACGGCAACCTGATGGTGGGATCGGCCTACACCACCCAGTTGGGCCTCGAGCCCGGCACTGAGTTCGTGATCAAGCTGGCGCGGGGGCAGATCACACTTGTTCCCAACGGGGATGCCGACGAAGACGAGACAGGAGCAGCGGCGGCGTGATCGCTCTTGGATGGGTGGCGCTGGCCATCGCGGCTGCGGCGCCAGCTGCTGCGCAGTCCGTGGTGACGATGCATGGGCTCTGCTTCCGCTCTCCTGTGGCCCTCTCGGCCCCACAGGAGGTGGGGCTCAACGCCCTGCTGGTGACCCATCCGCCCGAGGCGAAGCCCGGCGAGGAGCGTTTCTCGCTCACGGCCGTGCAGTTTTCGCCCGAAGCCACCGACACCAAGGCCGGCATGAGGCCCGCCGAGCTGCGCGGATACGTGATGGCAGTGTTTCTGGCTGGCGGGGGCAGCAACGGCCAGCCGCTGCGGCGCCGCCTCCTGGGCACGTGGGTGGAGGGAGAGTCCTTCACCACCTCGATTCCTGCTCCATCCGTGGGGGAGGTGTTCGCCCTGCGCCGCCCGGATGGCAGTTCCGTAGTGCTGGGCTTCAAGGTCCGGCAGGAGTGGCGCAAGCAGGGCAACGCCCTGATCGATGCCATCACCGCCACGCTGCGGGATGGAGAGGGCACATGTGTGCGCGAGACGCCTCAGGAGTCCGGGCATCGCGCGCGGCCCATGGAACCCTCCACGCCCACCGTCTCGACGTCCAGCCGCTGACCCGTGCTGTCCAGTCGCGGGAGGAGCGGCTGGAGCCAGTTGATGCCCTCTCCGGAGAGTTCCAGGATCACGGCGATCTCAGCGTTGCCCCGGGCCAAAACGGCGAGCACCGATCCACTGCTCTCGTAACGGACGACAGAAGAGAAGTTATGCACAGTATGAATAGACCAAAAACATGTATCACAACGTACTGACGAGGCCCCACCCCATGACTAGCTTAACAATAGAGCGCTATTTACCAACATGCTCAAACCCTCCCATGCCGCAGCATTGATCGTCCCATTTATAGTGGGAGTCACTACATTCGCCGCACCCCAGAAGAGCACTGACAGGTACAGTGAGGCCAAAAAGGAGATGCCCGAAGACATATACCCCGTCTACCGAATGCTAGAGCGTATAATGCAGACCAACAAGATGCAAAAGACTGTTGGAATCACAGTAAGAAGCACCACGCCCGAAGAGTGCTTTGCAATGACCGGCAACAAGCAGCTCTGCGCAGTTGTTGGCGACTTACCAGATGTAGAACCAAGAGACAGCATGGTTGCATGGGCAATTCAAGTCGTTTCTTCTAATCGGTCTTTCCCCAATGCATCCGCTGATGGAGGAGGATTAATTCGCATGGGAAAATCGTTGCTCAATGCGTTGAGCGACAAGCCAGCAGCCGCAGCATGCGTCGTGGCTCATGAGCTAGCTCATGTCAATTTAGATCATCTCAAAAAGATATCAACAAAGGGCTCCGAACTCGACGCAATGGCGTCTACAAAAATCGCAAGCGCAGTGAAGAATGCTCATGCTGCTCAGCGCAGTGCGCAGACTTGGGCAGCGATCGCGATGGGACTGAACGCATTCAGCTCGGGCCTTAATGCAGGAATGGGAAACTATGCACTTGCGAACCAAGCAGCGATGAACAATCAGTACCTTGCTCTATCTCTTCAGGCGGAGTCCTCAATGGGAGCCAATGAATATGCTAGATATATTTCTGCCAACTATTCCACCCTACAAAGCAGCGCACCTCGCTCATTGGCCGCGATGGAGGGACTCAATGGCCTTGGCGCATCATATGTCAAGAGAACCAAGAAAGACATAGATCAATACTTGAACGAGTACCGACTTGAGCTAATGGGATTTTCCAGGGAACAGGAGCTTGAGGCTGATACAGTCGCAGTTGAGTACATTGCAAAAGCCGGAATAAATCCGGAGGCATGCCTGGATGTAATGGATGTAATTCACAGGAATACGAATGACAAAAGTACTTCGACAACTTCTTCGCATCCAGGCGAAGGAGAGAGACGCATGAAGCTTGAAGCAGCAATCCGAGAACTGCCTCCGGCAATCCGAAACCGATACAGAATGCAGCAAGCAACGCTTCCATTGCTTCCCTATGTTTATGATCAGTCAACACAAGTCGTTCGGGTTTCACCACCAGGCACACCGGGATTGAAAGCAGGAAAAAACGAGAAGTCTTCCTCTGTCGACGCTCTCTTGGGAAAATAGTTTTACATCCACTTTTAAGGCGTCTACAGGTTCAGCAGCACTCATTGCGGGCTTTACAGGCCTATGCGGCCCTAG
>JBJTWS010000102.1:0-2632 GCA_046081905.1 Synechococcus sp.
GCCACGGTCTCCCGGTTGGGCGGGCTCATGCGCTGGCGAATCTGCTCCCGCAGGGCAGCGTCATAGGGGGTGCTCGTCATGGTCGTCATCGGTTGAGCCCCCAGATGGACGGTTCAGACCGAGCGGACTTCTTTGCTGACAGTGGGGGGCTCAGCCAGCTTTATCCAGCGATTTTCACCAGAGAGTTTTCCTCCAAACGGCAGGAAGAAGTCCTCGAACGAGAGCTGATCACGATGCTCACGTCGGTACATGTGGCAAACTCGGGGCGGCTTATGGTCACAAACGGGCCCGTTCCCGTGCATTTTACCGGATAAAACTGCTCACATCCATTGCGCCGCAGTGGTTCTGGGCTTTCTCAGGAGGCCCCACTTGAAGGCCCTGGGTATGGCCATTAGAAGGGCACGATCGTCGACGCCACCTTGATCGCCGCTCCCAGCTCCACCAAGAACAATGCCCGGGACAGGGATCCAGAGATGCACCAGACCAAGAAGGGCAACCAGTGGTACTTCGGGATGTAGCCGCAGGCCGCGAAGCGGTAGGTGCATATCGGCGTCGACAAGGACACCGGCCTGATCCATTCGGTGAAGACGACGGCTGCCAACGTGCATGACCTCACCCCAGCGGCCGAGCTGCCGCATGGTGAGGAAGAGGTAGTCTACGCCGATGCGGGATACCAGGGAATTGAGAAGAGATCGGAGATGCAAGGCTCATCGGCTCTCTTCCGCGTGGCGATGCGGCCGGGGAAGCGACGAGCACAGCCGGATACTCCAGAGGGGCGATTGGCCAACTGGGTTGAGACCGCCAAGGCGCACATCAGGGCCAAGGTGGAGCATCCCTTTCGGGTCATGAAACAGCAGTGGGGCTTTCAGAAGACCGGGCTGCGTGGAATCGCCAAGAATCACTGCAAGGTAAAGGTGATGGCAGCGATGACCAATCTGTATCTGGCCCGTCGCCAACTGATGGCGACGGGATCATCAGGGTGATGGTGCGTCTTTTGAAGATGATCAGGCAGCAAAAGGTTCCTGAAGAGCTTCCAATCGCACTGATTGGGGGCAATTCCAGCCTGATCTGCACCTATCTGGGTTCACCCAGCCCATTTGGCGGCGAGGTTCCCCATCAGAGGGCGTTGCCCAGAGTTTCCTTAGCTTCTGCCTCCCGGCTCAGCCGGAGGATCAACTCAGCATCTCTGGCGAGCCTGTCAAGTTTTTGCGACAGCGATAGCCGCCTTCATCTTCCGAGCCTCTGAGAGTGCCGCTGCTAGCTGTGACCGGTCAGACTTCCTGCCGCTCTCTACCTCGACATACTCTGCAACAATCTTGGCCCCTCTGTCGGCACCCAGCTGGGCGACCCGTTCCTGTTGAGCCTCAAGCCCCAAGCCCCACCGACCCTAGCGATCGGTGGAGACACGGTAGTAGGCGATCAGATCCAAGGGGCTTGACCGGCTCGTATCACCAGCTACGTTGATGTGGGTGGTACGCAAGGGGTCGCCACGCTACCAGCAACTAATCCTGCTCTACAGGGATGTTGGCCGAGGCAAGTAGGGCTTCCTGAGAAAGTGAGTTGCGGGAAAGATGCACCAGAACGGCCTGGCCTGGGCAGCCATTGAGTGATCTTTAAGCCCCGATCAGCTGACAACTCAGCTCTCTGCTGTTGGAGCTCAGAGCCCGTGCAGCGCAGACCAAGAGTTGCCAGCAGAGCGCAAAAAAGAGACAAAGAAGCTCCAGGAGCTTCTGGAGGTTCATGACCAGGATATTCATCGCGATGGATGAACCCTGTGGCGCTGGCAGTTTCTCTCAGATCAAGCCCAATCCGTGGCGACGCTTGCCTTGACCGATCTTGCCCTCAACGGCGTTGCGCTGCCTTTGGTCATCGGCGAGCTGCCGCTTCTCGGCCGCCACCAACTCCGGATCATTCTTCGGGCGGCCAAGACGCGGTCCGCTCAGCCGAATGCCGTGACGCTGGCAGAATGCACGATTTGATCTTGTACGGTAGATCTGATCAGCGCAGATCACCTCCGGATAGCAGTGGGGTTGCCCCGGTTTTGTGGACAAATCGACAGGGGTCACGCCATAACCACCAGACTGTCCATCGATGACCAACCCCACCCGACTCCGGCGCCGGTTCACGGCACAGCAGAAGGCCGAGGCCGTGGAGCTCTGCCTGCAGGAGGGCCTCTCCTGCAATGCCGTGGCCCAGCGGCTTGGGCTCCCCTCCAGCAGTCTGGCCCGCTGGGTCCGGCAGGCCCGCATTGATCGCGGCCAGGCTGCACCTGCCGACCAGGCGCTCCTCACCAGCGAGGAGCGCGCCGAGATCAACCGGCTCCGCAAGGAGAACCGAGAGCTCAGGAGAGAACAGGATTTTGTCAGGCTGGCGGCAGCACACTTCGCGAAGGAGCAGCTGTCGCCGAAAGGTTTCGCCTGATCGAGGAGCTCTCTGCTCAACACTCGGTGACCTGGTTATGCCGGCAGCTTGGCGTGGCCCGCAGTGGTTTCTACGCCTGGCGGGAGCGGCAGGAGGCGCCGGGAAAGCGGGCGGCCGAGAACGCGGTGATCACTGCCCAGATCCAGACGGTGTTCCATGAGCACCGGGGTTTCTACGGCGCACCCCGTATCCACCAGGAGCTGGCCGCAAC
>JBJTWS010000103.1:0-4397 GCA_046081905.1 Synechococcus sp.
CTGTTGGCAGAACAGCACCGGATCGAGTACAATGTATACAGACCGCATTCGGCTCTCCAGGGGCGTACGCCCCTGGAAGTCCTCCAGCAATGGAAGGCGGCCTGATCATCCCAACAGCTCTCATAAGGACTGGAGCAACAAGGGGGGTCACGTCATCTGCGTGGGCGGTGGAGAGGGGGCTGGCGGGGGTGCAGGTGGCTCGGGCGGTGCCGTGGCCTGCGGGGTTGGCGGGGGTGCAGCGCAGGAGCCAAGGGCCGCAGCCAGCAGCAGCAGCGGCAGGGATCGGCGGGGCATGGGTCGCATAGCTGACCTTCCAAGGATGGCGCCGGAGCGGTAGGGAACCACGGGCGGACAGATCAGGCGGGTGGGGTTCTTGGAAAGTTATGGCTCGGGTTATCGCCAACAGCCAAACCGCAACCGGCGCAGGGGATTTGGCGGATCGCCGCAACCGCGGCCGCAACCGCGGGGCGCAACCACCTCGCAACCATCCACAACCGGGCCACAACCGGGCACAACCCCGCGGCGACCTACCAGCCGGACCCGAAACCGCTTGCGGCGGTGGGGTTTTGGCGGTTCGCTTAAACCCCGCTTGAAACCCCACTTGAAACCCCGTTGAAACCTCCTGAACCCCCGTCACAGGGCAGCGCCGGCAGAGTGTCACAGGCGCGAGTGCGACGGCTCCAGGCAGGGGAGGGGGAGCCTGTTAAGCAACCCGCAACCGTCAACCTTTTTCGGGCGCCGTTATCAACCGCGCAGGCGCCGTATGAATAGGTCCTCGAACCCCCTCGATCCCAGGACCCCGCGACCGGGGGGGCAGTTGCGCAACGGTTGCGCAACCCGTCAGGCCAAGGCTGGGACTGGGCCCATGGCCGCGGAACCAATGGAACCCCCCACGGTTCCGCCACCCCGTTTCAGGGCTGGGACTGGCGAAAGATCGCGGCACGGATGCCCGCTGCGAACCCCCCAGGGGGACCCGAAAGGGTGAGCGTTGGGGGGTGGTTCTCCATTGATCTTGAAGGGGGAAAAGTGGACACCCTCAGGGCCTCGGTTCACGCAGTTGCTCCCGCCAGGTGATCGCCAGTTGCGGCGGATCCACCCCCGCGGGCAGAGGTTCAGGGGCGAGCCGGTAGGACCACACGCGGCCACCATCGCCGCAGCGGTGGCGACGGGCCTCCAGTCGGCAGCCGATCAGCCCGGCCAGGGTTCTGAGGGTGCCGCTGGGCCGCTTGCCAGGACTCACCCCGAGCACAGCCCGCAGGCTGGAGGCGTGAGAAGTGGCGAGGGTCTGCAGTTGCAGCAGGCGGGCATCGGTGGCAGCGATCCATTCCCCGGCCCCCTCCAGCCAGGCCGGCAGGTTCAGGACCTCGGCCGCGTCGATCTTGTGGCTCAGCAGCTCCCGCACCAGATCAGGGGCCCAGGCATGGCCGGAGGGGGCCAGCTGGGCGGCGCGGCGGCGATCGTGGGCGGTTGCCAGCTCGCGGCGGTCGGACTGCTCCAGCAGCCAGCGGAAGCGCAACGGGCGGGCCAGTCCCTGCCGGTCTGCTTCGAGGATCTCGGGGGTGGGCGGATCGGCCCTCAGGCCCCAACGGGCGGCGATCCGGTGTCGCTTCAGCTGGGCCCGTTCTTCCGCGCTCAGCCGGCGGCGCTTGCCCAGGTCGGCCGCTTCCGCATCGGTCAGCGGTTCGGCGGCGATCACAGCCGCGTCAGCAGCGGCGGTGGCGGCGGCGGCGATCACCTCCAGATCAGCTGCAGCCTCTCGGGTGAGGGGGCTGGAGGCCAGGCCGGCGGGATCGGCCACCTTCCACCCCTCCCGGCGCAGCAGGCCCGCCACGGTGACGGCATAGGCGCCGGCCTGGCGGTTCTTCAGGCTGGCCAGCTCCAGCCAACAGCGCAGCCATGGGCTCTCATTGCTGGCGCTGCTCTCCCATTCGGCGGCGCCCACCAGATCAGCCAATAGGTGGGCCTCACTGCTGGCCAGGTGGCGCAGCAGGGCGGCGGGGCTGGTGTCACCCGATCCGATCCGCAACTGCGGGGCGGTCGCGGGCGCATAGATCCGCACCGGGCAGACCGGATCTCTCACGCGGCCCGCAGCCTGGGCCAGGTGCTCAGCAGGCAAACGGCCCCCGGCGCCGATCACCACCACCTCATCGAACAGGCCCGGCGCGTCAATGCTCAGGCCGCTGGTGATCGAGGGGCTGCAGATGATCCAGTCATGGGCAGCAGCAACCCCGTTCGGATCGCGGCCGAGTTGCTCGGCTTCCTCGGGGTTCTCGCTGTCGATCAGCAGGATTCGAACGTCCGGCCAGTGGCGCCGCACCAGGGCGGCCAGGTTGGCCGCTCCGCCCTTGGCGTGGTCCTGCTGGGCGGTGGTGAACACGAACCCGCGGCGCCGATCCTTGGCCAGCTCCAGCACGCGGGCGCGGCCCTGCTCTGCAGCGGTGCGGGCGGTCAGTCCCTGAGGCACCAGCACGGGCCGGCCGGCCATCGGCTGGGCTTCACTGCGCAGCAAGGTGGCGCGGTGGCCCGTGAGGGTCTCCAGCAGGCGGAGCGCCGGGGCGCTCAGCTGGGCATCCATGCCGATCACGGCCCGGGCGGAGCGGAGCAGCGCGGTGGCGGTCGCCATCGTTTCGGGCCGGTGCTGGGCCACCGCCGTTCCGGTGCCGGACAGCAGGTGTTCCACCCCCTGGGCGATCTCATCGAACAGCAGCACCGGGCCCAGGCCATCGGGGCCGCTCCATTCCTCGGGATTGATCGCCAGCCCGCTGGATGGCCGCAGCGAATCCCAGCACAGGCCCAGGCCCTGCAGTCGCGCATCGGTGCCGGGCGCCGCGGCCCAGGCCAGGCCCACCGCTTCCGCTTGTGATTCGCCCAGGGCGGTTCTGTGGGTCGGGGCGATCACCGGCACCCCTGCTGCCAGATAGGGGGCCACAAGCTCAGCAGCGAGGCGGGTTTTACCGGCGCCCATCGGCGCGTCGATCAGCAGCAGGGGCGCGGCAGCGAGGGCCTGCCGATCCACTGCCCCGGCCAGGTGGCGGCCACCCGGCGCGATCAGATCAGCCGGCGGCAGCGAGGGAAGGACAGGCTCAGGTGTCAGGGGCCGCAGGGCGGCAGCGAGGGCTTTCCATGGCACACCAGCCCGCAGGGCATCGTCGGCGCCCTTGTGCGGCCCAGGGCAGCAACCCACCAGCACCGCGGCACCGGCTCGCTCCAGCAGGCGGCCCAGGCGGCGGGCGGCCCGTGGTTCGTCAGGGTCGGGGCGGTCGCTGCCGTCGAACAGAACCCAAGCCGGGCGGCCTCGCAGGGGCACAGCGGCCAGCTCGGGCAGCAGCGCACCGCGGGCGCTCGGGTTCCAGATCCCCGGGCCAGCTGCAGCAGGCAGCCCAGCAGACAACAGGGCGGCGGCTTTTTTGGCGCCTTCCGTCACCACCAGCGGCAGGGCCAGGGTCTTGGCCCACCAGCGCCAGAACGCCCCGGCGGAACCGTCACCATCGGCGGCCACCTCGGGGGGCAGGGCCAGCCCGAAGCGATCCGCCACCCGCTGGGCCACCACGGCCGGGGTCCGCAACCAGAACAACCGGGCCGGGGGCCCTATGGGGTGTTCATACTTCCGCGGTTTGCCTTTGTCGGCATCCCAGCGGGGGGCATCCGGCTTGAAGGTTCCCCAGGCCATCGGGGCCCAGTCCGCCAGCGGATCGAGGCCGGAGCACCACCAGCCCCCAGCTTCTGCGATTGCTTCGAGGGGGGCCAGCAGGCGGCCCACGGCGGCGGTTGTGTACTGGCTGGCATGGCCTCCCATTGCCTCCAGCCGATCGCCGGCCAGGGCCTCCAGGACCGGCCAACCCTGCAGGGTCTGAAGGTTGGCCGCAGCCAGCGCAGGCGCCACGGCGCTGCCGTCGATCCACTCGGCCAGGTGCCGGGCGGTGGTGGCTTCAGGGCCGGTGGTGGTGGCATCCCAGCCGCTGCCGATCAGGGGAGCGATCACAGCCCCACCCCCTCGCGCAGCAGGGCGGCGGCGGTTTGTTCGGGGTAGCGGCAACCGGCGGCGATGGCGGCCAGCTCCAGCCGTTCGCGGATCCGTTGCAGGGCCTGGCCTGAGGGCTCAGCTGCTCCGCCGTGGCGTGCATCGGTCGGTTTCGGATCTGCCGCCAGGGGATGGCGGCGGTATACGAACGCGCTACGTTCGATGGAACAGGCCCCTTGTGGGCCCGTGGCTTCTGGGGATCCACCCCCCGAAACTGCGAGAATCACTGGTATTCATCCGGTGAGATCCCAGACATCACGAGCCCGTCGCCAAACAGTCCGCGGTTCTGGGGTGGTACTTGAAGGGGGGCCGAAAGGCCCCCTTTCTGCTGCTGACGGATCAGCGGCAGGCGATGGGCACCCCCTGGGCGGCGAGG
>JBJTWS010000104.1:0-3154 GCA_046081905.1 Synechococcus sp.
TGGCCAAGTCGGTCAGAGACGAATCAGCACCATCGCAATGGTCAACAGGACGAAAAGCATGCGGTACCGGACAGATCCGGTCTGCGGACGCAGTGTTCGCTGCGCTCGCCTGGCCGGGCGGTATGGGCGACAAACTCCTAGGCGGCCGGGGACACTGATGCGGAGAGTGGCGCAGCCCCCAGGGAACACCGCTGTTGACAACCCCCACACTCTCCGACAGCGGGGGTTGGTCATCCCCACTTCTGGATGTGGAACCCGTTGAGGCGGAGAAGCTGTGCGGAACTCCCGCAATCTGGTGCTCACCATCGGGCTGAACACCGGATGGTAGCCGCTGACACCTGGCGCAGCAGCGCTGAGGTTCAGACCGGCGGGTCGATGCAGCTCACGGTGCAGTGCTCGCGATCGGCTCCAGCCTGGATGTGCAGGGTGCCGATGCTCAGCCCCTTACCCGGGGTGCTCTTGCCCAGCAGGGAACCCAGGCTCTCGGCGGCGGCAGGTCCAGCCAGTTCCGCCGGCAGGGGCAATCCATAGAAGCCGTGCAGCTGCTCCACGGTGACGGCCGCATGAAAGCTCAGGGGCAGATCGCGCGGCAGCACGGGGGGCTCGGGGTCGGGCTCGAACAGCCGGTTGATCAGTGGCTCCAGACTCATGCGCAGGGCCACGAACACATGGTCACCCGGCATCAGCACCGTGGTGCCGCGGGGCATCACCACATCGCGGCCCCGCAGGATCAGCGAGACGACGACTCCATCGGGCAGGGCCAGATCACGCAGCCTCTGGCCGGCCACGTGGGTACGTGCCTTGACGGTGTACTCGAGGATCTCGCCATCCACCTGCCGCAGGGCGTTGATCTCCACCGACAGGGCGGGGGTGGGATCGGCGGGCCTGCCGATCTGCAGCCAGCGGGCCACCAGCGGCAGCGACCAGCCCTGGGTGATGGCTGAGATCAGCACCACGAAGAACACCGCATTGAAGATCTGGCCGCTCTTGGGCACCCCCGCCAGCAGCGGGAAGGTGGCCAGGGTGATCGGCACCGCCCCTTTGAGCCCCACCCAGGAGAGGAAGGTGAGCTCGCGGCGGCGGAACTGGAACGGCAGTGCCGAAGCCCACACGGCCAGGGGCCGGGCCACCAGGATCAGCACCAGGGCAATCAGCAACCCTTCCCAGGCCACCGCCAGCAGGCGACTGGGAAAGCTGAGCAGCCCCAGCATCACAAACAGCACGATCTACCCCAACCAGGCGGTGCCGTCGTGGAACGAGTAGATGCCGCGCCGGAACACCAGTGAGCTGCTGCCCAGCACGATCCCAGCGATGTAGACGGCCAGGAAGCCGCTGCCGCCCAGCACCGCCGCCAGCCCAAAAGCCACCAGCCCGAAGGCGAGGGCCAGCAGGGGGTAGAGGCCCGGGGTGTCGAGGTTGATGCGGTTGATCGCCCCGATGGCCAGGCGCCCCGTGAGCAACCCGGCCAAGGTGCCCACGCCGAACTGACCCGCAAACAGCCACAACAGTGCCTGGGGCGAATCGGCGCTGCCAGTGATCACGCCGATCAACCCGAGGGTGAGGAAGATTGCCATCGGATCGTTCGATCCGCTCTCCACTTCGAGGGTGGCGGTGAGCCGCTCGGGCAGCTTCAGGCCGCTGCTGCGCAGCACCGCAAACACCGCTGCCGCGTCGGTGGAGCCGACGATGCTGCCCACCAGCAGCCCCTGCAGCAGCGGCAGCCTGAGCACCCAGGCGGCCGCCAGGCCCGTGATCACGGAGGTGAGCAGCACCCCGAGGGTGGAGAGGGCCAGGGCTGGCTGCCACACCCGCTGCACCGAGGCGATCGAGGTGCGCAGGCCGCCGTCAAACAGGATCAGGGCGAGGGCGACGCTGCCAATGCTGTTGGCCAGGCCGTAGTTCTCAAAGGGAATGCGGCCCAGCCCCTCCGAGCCCGCCAGCATCCCCACCGTGAGGAACAGCACCAGCACGGGCACGCCGAGCCGGGCGGAGAACTTGCTGGAGGCGATGCCGAGCAGCAGCAGCACGCCGGCCAGCAGCATGGCCAGGTTGATTCCCATGCTCCCTCCGAAGGATGAGGCCGTCAGAGGTTGGCTCAGCTGCGCGTGAACTGGCGTGAGCCATGCACAGGACTGGCTTGCCGCGATCCCGGTGATCGCCGGGGTGAGCGGGCTGCTGGCCCTGAAGCTGCGGCAGCCGCGGTGCTGGCCTGGGCCTCCGGGGGCAGTGAAATCGAGCTCCTCGCCGGTATCGGCATCGCCGTGCTGCTGTTTGTGGTGGGCCTCAAGCTGGATGTGGGCTGATCCGCTCGGTGGGGCCGGTGGCGCTGGCCACGGGTCTGGGGCAACCCCAAAGGATCAGCCGTTCCCGTGTGAGCGGCGTGAGGCAGGCCACGGGAGAGTCGTGCAAGGGGTGTGAGTTCCGCAAGCGCGGCGGTGATTCCCCCCCACAGGCAGCATCACATCCCCTCGTCAGGCAGAGAGGAAGGGGGGGGGACTACAGACTCGGCTCCGCTGCCAAAGTGCACCCACATCTGAGCCCACCGGCGCCAGCAGGCGAAAAGCACAAAAAAACCTTGCCAAAAAAGAAGGCGGGGCAAGGGATCTGAGAAATGGAGCCAAGCGGATTCGAACCGCTGACCCCCTGCATGCCATGCAGGGCAAGACATCCTCGAAAGCCCCTGCCCTAGCCAACTAATCCGTGTCAGGGCAGGGGTTCTCAAGGATTTGCCGAGGGGCTTGATCGGACATGGCACACCATATCGGGCCAATTCTGCGCCCATTTCTGCGCCCACTGCGGCATGCTTGTGAGGGGGCTCGTGACCCCCTGCTGGAAGCTGCTCGATACCGATGCCTACCCCGAGGACGCCTGCCTGGGTCAACGCTCTCAGGCATCTGCTCAAGACGGAGCTCGGTTACGGCTGGTCGATCCGTGAACATCGCGGCAAGGTGCAGCTCACCCGGCGCTTCGAGGATGGTTCTCGTTCCTCGGTAAGCCTGGATCTCCCTTGGAACGCTTCATGCCAGACGGGAGTTGTGAACGCCATCGTGGAGATCCGCCAGCGAATGGAGGTCCAAGGGCTCAGCCTCGGGGAAGCCCATGCCCTCATCCATTCCGCACCCGGCGCTGTGCATGGCCGAGTCGATTGGGATGT
>JBJTWS010000105.1:0-7852 GCA_046081905.1 Synechococcus sp.
CGATGGTGACCCAGCCCACCGACATCGGCGGCCTCGGCTTCAACCTGAAGTGGAACATGGGCTGGATGCACGACATGCTCGACTACTTCGAGCTCGACCCGTGGTTCCGGCAGTTCCACCAGAACAACATCACCTTCTCGATCTGGTACAACTACACCGAGAACTTCATGCTGGCCCTGAGCCACGATGAAGTGGTGCATGGCAAGAGTCATCTTCTCCACAAGATGCCGGGTGACGACTGGCAGAAGTTCGCCAATGTGCGGGCCCTGCTCAGTTACATGTGGACCCACCCCGGCAAGAAGACCATCTTCATGGGCATGGAGTTCGGCCAGCGGGCCGAATGGAACGTCTGGGGGGATCTGCAGTGGGATCTGCTTCAGTTCGAGCCCCACCAGGGTCTGCAGCACCTGGTGGACGACCTCAACGCCTTCTACCGCTCTGAGCCGGCCCTCTGGCGCGACGACTTCAACGAGTTCGGCTTCCAGTGGATCGATTGCAACGACAATCGCCACTCGGTGATCAGCTTCATGCGCCGCGAGAGCACCACGGGCCGCTGGGTGGTGGTGGTGGCCAACTTCACCCCCCAGAGCCACTCCCACTACCGGGTGGGCGTGCCGCTGGAGGGCTTCTACGGCGAGGTGTTCAACAGCGACAGCGCCCGCTACGGCGGCAGCAACCTCGGCAACCTCGGCGGCAAGTTCACCGAACCCTGGGCGATCCACGGCTACGAGAACTCCCTCGATCTCTGCCTGCCCCCCCTCTCGGTGCTGGTGTTCCAGCGGGATGAGAAGCGCAGCCAGGTGCTCCCCGAGGCCGCCGCTTCCGCTCCCGAGGCCACCTGAGTCCTCCGGGGAGCCCACGCCCCAGGCCCCGCCGGCCTCGATCTACCAGCTCAAGCCCCGCGTCCAGGCGCTGTGGGCCGTGGCCGCCGCCGACCGCTTCCTGCGCCATCCACTGCTGGCCTGGTTCAGCCTGCAGGTGGTGGGAATCCTGCCGATCGAGCGCCCGGCCCAGCTCGAGGGGGCCCTGCGGGGCCTGGCGGCCGGGTTGGTCCCCCCGTCCTGGAGCTGAGCGGGCGGGCCCGGTGGGCGGCCGTTGTCGAAATGTCACGCGGCAGGCCCCGCTCTCCGGGAGCCGCCGGGGCCCTTCGGCTAGGTTGCCGAATCGCTTCCCACACCCCGCTCCATGGCCGAAACCGCCCCCCTGCTGCTGCGCGCCGCCCGAGGGGAGAAGGTGGAGCGGCCGCCGGTGTGGATGATGCGCCAGGCCGGGCGCTACATGAAGGTCTACCGCGATCTGCGCGACCGCCATCCCGGCTTCCGCGAACGCTCCGAGAACCCGGATCTCTCCTATGAGATCTCGATGCAGCCCTTCCACGCCTTCAAGCCCGATGGCGTGATCCTCTTCTCGGACATCCTCACGCCGCTGCCGGGCATGGGAATCGACTTCGACATCATCGAGAGCAAGGGGCCGATCATCGAGCCCGCCATCCGCAGCCAGGAGCAGGTGGATGCCCTGCGGCCCCTCAACCCCGCCGAGGCACTGCCCTTCGTGGGGGAAGTGCTGGGGCGCCTCCGCGCCGATGTGGGCAACGAGGCCACCGTGCTGGGCTTCGTGGGCGCCCCCTGGACCCTGGCGGCCTACGCGGTGGAGGGCAAGAGCTCGAAGAACTACGCCGTGATCAAGGCGATGGCCTTCCAGCAGCCGGCGATCCTGCACCAGCTGCTGGCCCACCTCGCCGATTCGATCGCCGATTACGTCTGCTACCAGATCGAGAGCGGCGCCCAGGTGGTGCAGATGTTCGATTCCTGGGCCGGCCAGCTCAGCCCGATCGACTACGACGTGTTCGCAGCTCCCTACCAGAAGCGGGTGGTGGACCGGGTCAAGCTGCGTCACCCCGAAACGCCGCTGATCCTCTACATCTCCGGCAGCGCCGGCGTGCTGGAGCGCATGGGCCGCACCGGCGTGGACATCGTGTCGCTCGACTGGACCGTGGACATGGCCGAGGGCATCGCCCGGCTGCCCGAGCACGTGGGCGTGCAGGGCAACGTGGATCCCGGCCTGCTGTTCGGCACCCCGGAAGCGATCCGCGAGCGCATCTTCGACACGGTGCGCAAGGCCCGCGGCCGCAAGCACATCCTCAACCTGGGCCACGGCATCCTGCCCGGCACGCCCGAGGAGAACGCCCGCGTGTTCTTCGAGACCGGCAAGGCCGTGAATGAGCTGATGGGAGCAGCCGTTTGAGCGGCCAGCCGAGCTCCGCTCCCACCCGGATCCTGATCACTGGCGCGAGCGGCTGTGTGGGGCAGTACGTGGCCGAGGCGCTGCTGCGCAGCAGCGATGCCGAGCTGCTGCTTCTGCTTCGCGACCCGGCCAAGCTCACGGCGGTGGATCCGGCCGATCCCCGCATCACCCTGCTGGTGGGCGACCTGCGGGACCTCGACCCCCACGCCGAGGCGCTGGCCAGCGTGACCCGGATCATCCACACCGCCACCGCCTGGGGTGATCCCGAGCGGGCCCACCAGGTGAACGTGGTGGCGGTGAACCGCCTGCTGGAGCTGGTGGATCCAGGGCGCCTCGAGCAGATGATCTATTTCTCCACCGCCAGCATCCTCGATCGGAACCTGCAGCTGCTCCCGGAGGCGCTGGCCCACGGCACCGAGTACATCCAGACCAAGGCCCAGTGCCTCGAGCAGCTGGAGCGCCATCCCCTGGCGGAGCGGATCGTGGCCGTCTTCCCCACCCTCGTGTTCGGCGGCCGGGTGGGTCCCGGGGATCCCCACCCCACCAGCTACCTCACCGGCGGCCTGCGGGAGGCTCTGCGCTGGCTGTGGCTGGCGAAGTGGCTGCGGGCCGATGCCAGCTTCCACTTCATCCACGCCGCCGACATCGCCACCGTCTGCACCCACCTGGCCACCCAGCCCCATGGCCCGAACCCGGAGCCCGGCCAGGGTCCTGTGCGGCGGCTGGTGCTGGGCCAGGCCCCGATCACCGTGAACCACACGGTGCGCACCCTCTGCCGCTGGCGACGGGCCTGGTGGCCCCCGGTGGGCCTGGATCTGCGGGGCTGGCTGATCAACGGGCTGATCCGGCTGCTGCGGATCGAGATCACCCCCTGGGACCTGTTCTCGATCCGGCAGCGCCACTTCGTGCACGAGCCGGTGAGTCCGCCGGAGCGCTTTGGGCGGGTGAGCCTGGCGCCCACCCTGGAGGCCGTGCTCGATACCGCCGGTGTGCCCCGGCGCGGCCCCCTCCCCTGAGGCGGCCCCAGGCGGCGAAGCACAAGATTTTGTTGCGAATCTGCCGCGGCGGCGCAACAACGATCACCGCGGGCCCTTAGTTTTGGCGGGTTGCACGTGCATTGATGCGCCGTCTTCTTTCCCTCATCGCTCTGTGCCTGGCGCTGGTCCTTGGTGCAGCACCGAGCTACGCCGCCGACGTGGCCCACGGTGGTCAGATCTTCTCCGCCAACTGCGCGGCCTGCCACATGGGTGGCGGCAACGTGGTGAATGCCGAGCGCACCCTCAAGCAGGACGCTCTCGAGGCCTATCTGGCCAACTACAGCAGCGGCCATGAAGCCGCGATCGCCTACCAGGTGACCAACGGCAAGAACGCCATGCCCGCCTTCGGCGGCAAGCTCAGCGAGGCCGACATCGCCGATGTGGCCGCCTACGTCGAGGACATGTCCTCGAAGGGCTGGGCCTGATCATCCTGGGCTCCCCGCCAACGCTGGGGCCCACGAATCAACGACCACCGCAGCTGGAGCGTTCGTTCCTTCTCCACCCTCCCGCCGGATTCGAGGCTCCTCCCTCCAGGAGCCTCCATCCGGCTTTTTCATGGCTGCCACCGGTGCCTTGGCTGCACCGGCCCTGTGTTGCGCTCGGTGTGGGGGCCTGGCGGGGCCAGCACCGCAGCGCCATCGTGGGGGCACCAGGGGTTCCGGGCCATGTCCAGGGAACAGCTGATTCAGTTGATCCAGGATGCCGAGGCCGATCCAGGCCTCCGCTTGGATCTGCGCCAGGCCTTCGCTGGGGGCGGCGGCTGGCGTGGCTTTCTCCAACGGGCCCGCGCCCGCGGCTACGCAGTGAGCGACGGCGATCTGGCCGAAGCCCGCGCGGCCGATCGGGCCGCCCACTTCCTGCAGGGAAGCCGGCTGGCGGCGATCCGTCCGCTCTGGGGATCGGCTCCGGTGCTGCCCGATCAAACAGTGGCGTCGGAGTCGCGGCGCCGGGCCAGCACGGCCAGATAGAGCTCTTCCGGCACCTCGCGGATGTCGTATTCGCTGGGCAGCACCCCGTGCACATGCCGGTGCACCGCCATCCAGCAGTTGCGCTCCGGGTCGCGGCCGGTGGCGTCAAACTCGCGCGAGGCCTCTGCCAGCTGCTGGATCAGTGCCGCATCGCCCGGGGCGGCCTGGGGCAGGGGCTCGGCGGGCTTGGGGCTGTCGCTCACGGCGGAGGGGGCCACACTGGGCGCAGGAACCGGCCCATCATGCCGGCTGCGCCCCGAAGGCTGTCCATGCATCCCGGCCACCACCAGCCCTCCCTCTTTGCTCCTGTGCTGGCGCGCTGCGGCCGGCCGGTCCTTGCGGCCCTGGTGATGGCCGGTGCCATGGCCAGCCGACCCGCTCTGGCCCAGAACCAGCCCCTGGCGGTGGATGGCCTTTCGCCCTATCCCCCCTGTCCACTGGTGGTGCCCCGCAGCCAGGCGGTGGTGCAGCCCCTGCGGCTGCGCCCCTCCCAGGTGGCCTCCAAGAACGCCCTGGGCTGCCTCTCCCAGTTCGATGCCATCTACGGGGCCAACGGTTGCCCCCTGCGGCTCTGCCCCAGCGGCAGCGGAGCCTTCCAGCTGCCCGCCGATGCCGCTGCGGGCCCCTGAGCGCTTCGTGCTGCCGCTGCCCTGCTCCCGGGGCCGGGGCCTGGCTGGCCGTCAGCCACCGCCGCCGTAGGCCACCTGGCAGACGGCATTGAGCAGTTCGGCCTGGTCGGCGGTGCCGGGCACCTGGCCGTTCAGCAGTCCGTCCTGGCAGTTGGCCGCCCCGAACAGCTGGGCCCCGTTCACGTTGTAGTTGAAGCTCACCCCATAGGTGCCCACCGATTCCACGGAGCCGTAGTTGAGCTCATAGCTGGTGTTGGGCACCACGATCACCGGGGAGCTGTTGTCGGCGGCGGCATTCACCAGGCCGGTGATCGCGGCCCCGGTGGCCAGGCCCGCCAGCCCCCAGGCGGCGGAATTGGCGCCCCACCAGCCCCAGCCGCCCCAGCCGCCATACCAGCCGGCATTCCAGGGCCGGCTGCCCCAGTAGCCGCCGTTGCGCCAGGCGTTGTTCCAGCCGTTGTAGTTGCGGTTGTAGAAGTTGTTGTTCACGTTCACCTGCCGGTTGAACGTGTCGTTGTCGAAGCGGTCGTTGTTGCCCCATACCCCCCGGGTTCCCTCGCCGTACATCGGGTGATACCCCTGGTAGCCCCGCTGCCAGTTGTCGTTCTGGAAGTGATAGCTGCCGCTGCCCCAGTGGGCTCCGCCGGAGCCGGCGCCGCCCCAGCCGCCGCGGCCGCCTCCACCGCCCCCTCCGCCACCGCGGGCGAGGCTGGGGCTGGGCACCAGGGCCGCGCTGATCAGGGCCAGGGCCGCCAGGGCGGCCAGGGGGGAGCGGAGCGAGGGGCGGGCCATGGGACGTGGCACGGGAAACGTTCTGCTTCACCCTTAGCGCCGCCCCTGTCACTCGGCAGGGGCGACAACGGTGAAGGGATCAGACGGTTTGCCGGCCGTTCCGGTTCGGTCTGGCCACCCTGGGGGAGGAGGGCCGCCCGCGCAGGTTCGGGGCTCCGCTTCTCTGCGGCCGGCCGCCCCCCATACGGTTCCTTCAACGCACCCTGCCAGGAGGTTCTGCCATGCATCCCACCGCCGAACTGTTCACCGAAAAGGCCTGGGGTGCCGTCGTGGCGGCCCAGCAGCTGGCGCAGCAGAAGCGCCAGCAACAGATGGAGAGCGAGCACCTGCTGGCTTCCCTCCTGGTCCAGCAGGGACTGGCGGGCCGGATTCTGGAGAAGGCGGGCGTGAACGTGGCGGCCCTCGGCCAGAAGGTGGAGGCCTGGATCGCCGGCCAGCCCAGCCTCGCTTCCCCACCGGAGGCGGTGTACCTGGGCAAGGGGCTCAACACCGTCTTCGACCAGGCCGATGAACTGCGCACCACCTACGGCGACAGCTACATCGCCATCGAACACCTGCTGCTGGCCCTGGCGATCGACGACCGCTGCGGCAAGCAGCTCCTCTCCCAGGCCGGCGCCACCGCCGCCACACTCAAGGAAGCCGTTGCCGCCATCCGCGGCAGTCAGAACGCGACCGACCAGAACCCAGAAGGCACCTACGACTCCCTGGAGAAGTACGGCCGCGACCTCACCAAGGCGGCCCGGGAGGGCAAGCTCGATCCGGTGATCGGCCGCGATGAGGAGATCCGCCGCACGATCCAGATCCTCAGCCGCCGCACCAAGAACAACCCGGTGCTGATCGGGGAGCCCGGCGTGGGCAAGACGGCAATCGTGGAGGGCCTGGCCCAGCGGATCGTGAACGGCGATGTGCCCCAGGCGCTGCAGAACCGCCAGCTCGTGTCGCTGGACATGGGCGCCCTGATCGCCGGTGCCAAGTACCGCGGTGAATTCGAGGAGCGGCTCAAGGCGGTGCTGAAGGAGGTGACGGCCTCGGAAGGGCAGATCGTGCTGTTCATCGACGAGATCCACACCGTGGTGGGGGCCGGCGCCACCGGCGGCGCCATGGATGCCAGCAACCTGCTCAAACCGATGTTGGCCCGCGGGGAGCTGCGCTGCATCGGCGCCACCACCCTCGATGAGCACCGCCAGCACATCGAGAAGGATCCGGCCCTGGAGCGCCGCTTCCAGCAGGTGTTCGTGGATCAGCCCACCGTGGAGGACACGATCTCGATCCTGCGCGGCCTCAAGGAGCGCTACGAGGTGCACCACGGCGTGCGCATCGCCGACAACGCCCTGGTGGCGGCCGCGGTGCTTTCCAGCCGCTACATCGCCGATCGCTTCCTGCCGGACAAGGCGATCGATCTGGTGGATGAATCCGCTGCTCGCCTGAAGATGGAGATCACCTCCAAGCCCGAGGAGATCGATGAACTCGATCGCCGCATCCTGCAGCTGGAGATGGAAAAGCTCTCGCTGGGGCGCGAATCCGATGCCGCCAGCAAGGATCGCCTCGAGCGGCTCGAGAAGGAACTCGCCGACCTGCGCGAGCAGCAGAGCAGCCTCAACGCCCAGTGGCAGAAGGAGAAGGGCTCGATCGATGAACTCAGTGCCCTCAAGGAGGAGATCGAGCAGGTGCAGCTGCAGATCGAGCAGGCCAAGCGCAGCTACGACCTCAACAAGGCCGCCGAACTGGAGTACGGCACCCTGGCCGACCTGCACAAGAAGCAGGCCGCCCGCGAGGCCGAGCTCAGCGCCGCCGGCGACGGCGGCAAGAGCCTGCTGCGCGAGGAGGTCACCGAAGACGACATCGCCGAGGTGATCGCTAAGTGGACCGGCATCCCCGTGGCCAAGCTGGTGCAGAGCGAGATGGACAAACTGCTCCACCTCGAGGATGAGCTGCACACCCGCGTGGTGGGCCAGGCCCAGGCCGTGACGGCCGTGGCCGATGCCATCCAGCGCTCCCGCGCCGGCCTGAGCGATCCCAACCGGCCGATCGCCAGCTTCCTGTTCCTGGGCCCCACCGGCGTGGGCAAGACGGAGCTCTCCAAGGCGCTCGCGTCGCAGCTGTTCGACAGCGAGGAGGCGATGGTGCGCATCGACATGAGCGAATACATGGAGAAGCACGCCGTGAGCCGCCTGATCGGCGC
>JBJTWS010000106.1:0-4729 GCA_046081905.1 Synechococcus sp.
AGAAGGCGGAGGTGATCCGCGCCGCCTACCGGCAGGTGTTCGAGCGCGACATCGTCAAGGGCTACAGCCAGGTTGTCTGCCCGGTGGAGGCCACCCAGGTGCGCCAGGGGCAACTCTCGATGCGCGAGTTCATCCGCGCCCTCGGCCGCAGCAAGGAGTACCAGAAGCAGTTCTACGGCCGCTTCTCCAACAGCCGCGCAGTGGAACTGGCCTTCCGCCACTTCCTGGGGCGGGGCATCAGCTCCCGCGAGGAATTCACCCGCTACTTCGACATCGTCAGCGCCCAGGGCCTGCCGGGCCTGGTGGATTCCCTCGTGAACTCGATGGAGTACGCCCGCGTCTTCGGCGAGGAGACGGTGCCCTACCTCCGCGACCTTGGCGAAGAGGCCCAGGAGAGCGCCGGCTGGGGCAGCAACCGCAAGCTGTTCCGCTTCAGCGCCCCCTTCGAGGGAGCCCCGCAGTACGTGACGCTCTATGCGTCGTACCGCCAGCCCCTGGCCGATCAGCACCCCTACGGCGGTGGCAACGACCCCCTCGGCCTCACCTACGGCGCCATCTTCCCGTCGGGCACCGCCAAGGTGGCCACCCGCCCGGCCCCCTTCAGCTACGACACCCGTCGGATCCTAATCGGCAACGGCATGGGCCAGCCGGGCCAGATGGACAGCCCCCAGTTCCGCAAGGCCACCCCCCGCCGGGTGGGTCCGAAGGTGGTGCGCCTCCAGCAGATCGCCACCGGCGGCAACTCCGTGCCCCGGCGCGGCGGCCAGCCCAGCGTGCGGGGCACCGAAGCCAGCACCCAGGCCGTGATCCGCGCCGTCTATGTGCAGATCCTCGGCAGCGCCGGCTATGCCGGTGAGCCGATGAAGGTGGAGGAGATCAAGCTCGAGAACGGCGACATCAGCCTGCGCGAGTTCGTGCGCCAGGTGGCCCGCTCCGATGCCTTCCGCCGTCGCTACTGGAGTGGCCTCTACATCTGCAAGGCGATCGAGGTGATGCACCGCCGCATCCTCGGCCGCCCCACCTTCGGCCGCTGGGAGATCGACGCCTACTTCGACATGGCGGCCCGCCAGGGCTTCTACGGCGTCGTGGACGCCATGGTGAACAGCCGCGAGTACAAAGACTGCTTCGGCGAGGACACCGTTCCCTACGAGCGGTTCATCACCCCCGCCGACCGCAACGCCCGCAAGGTGCCGGCCCTGCGCCGCCCCCTCGATGGGGTGGCCCTGGCCGATCTCACCCCGGTGAAGCGTCCCGATGTGGCGCCGCCCCAGCAGCTGCGCACCCTGGCCGATGTGGTGCCCCGCAACCTCCCCGGTCGCCGGCAGGTGATCGTGGGCGGATGGAGTGCCCAGGTGGCCGGCGGCGAAACCTACGCCAAGCCCGCCGCAGCCTCTGGCCCGGAAACCATCCGCCAGAAGCCCGAACCCACCCGCCGCTGGAGCCAGCCCCGCTGGCAGCCCGGCGGAGGCACCCCGGTGCCCTGGCGCAGTGGCGTGGTGCCCACCGCCCCCCGGCCCCTCAGCACCCCCAGCGCAGGCGCTCCCGGCTGGTCGGCCACGGTGTCCACCACCCTGGTGGCCTCACCGGCACTGCCTCCGGGCGCGGCGATGAAGAAGGCCCTGCGGCCCGACCGTCCCCAGGGCTTCGGCCGGCGCGCCAGCCTGGGTCAGCCGGTGAAGCTCCCCGCCGGCGCCAGCAGCAGCCAGGTGAAGCAGGTGATCGAGGCCAGCTACCGCCAGCTGCTCAACCGGGTGCCCCTGAGCGCCGAGCGCCTCGGCGATGCCGAGTCGCAGCTGCGCGATGGCCAGCTCACGGTGGCCGAGTTCGTGGGCCAGGTGGCCGTGAGTGGGCTCTTCCTCGAGCGCCTCAACCGCATGGCTCCCCTGCGGGCCGCGGCTGCCGCCTACCTGGCTCTGCTGGGCCGCGCCGCCCAGCCCCACGAAACCAGCCGCTTCCTCTCCACCCGGGTGCGACGCGGCCTGGTCAGCGCCCTCGAGGCCCTGCTCTCCAGCGACGACTACGCCCATGCCTTCGGCCGGGATACGGTGCCCTACCTGCGGGGCCTCGCCACCAGCGACGGCATCCCCCTGGAAACGGTGAACCGCACCGCCTCCCTCTACGGCGGCAACGCCGGCCTCAACCCGGCACCGAAGGGAGCGATCTGATTTTCTGAGCGGCTGCGGCGCTTTTCTCCCGCCCCTTCCAGAGGGGCGGGTTTTTGTATGGGAACAGCACAAACTCAGCCATCTGCGATGAAGAACAACCCGCAGATTGAGCCGGAAAGAAACACTTGCACTCATTGGCGCGTATCACCTACCTCGCCGAGAACCCCTGCGCCCCAAGGGATCTGCCAGCTCAATACGCCGTGAAGAACTGTTACCGGCCCCGAGGAAGCCAGGGAGCCTTGCCACAGAATGAGCGGGCGGTCAGGCAAACTGACTGCACCCGCATGACGGAGAGAATCCCAGCAGTGCAGGACCCCTGAACCCGGTCCGCCCTGACTCCCTGCCCCAGCGGACTCCCCACCCACCCACCGGATACCGGTCTCCTCTCAGGCGACCGCTTGTTTCGAGGCAGAACTGCATGAGCATCGTCTCCAACTCGATCATCAACGCGGACGCCGAAGCCCGCTACCTCAGCCCTGGCGAACTCGACCAGATCAAGGCATTCGTCGGCGGCGGCCAGCGTCGTCTTCGCGTAGCCCAGGTCCTCAGCGAGAGCCGCGAGCGCATCGTCAAGCAGGCCGGCGGCCAGCTTTTCCAGAAGCGCCCCGACGTCATCTCCCCTGGCGGTAACGCCTACGGAGAGGAGATGACAGCGACCTGCCTGCGCGACATGGACTACTACCTGCGTCTGGTGACCTACGGGATCATCGCCGGTGACGTGACTCCGATCGAAGAGATCGGCATCATCGGCGCCCGCGAGATGTACCGCGCCCTGGGCACCCCCCTCGAGGCGATGGCGGAAGCCGTCCGCGAAATGAAGAACGTAGCCACGGGCCTTCTCACCGGCGCCGACGCCGAAGAGGCTGGCTTCTACTTCGACTACGTCGTCGGCGCTCTCTCCTGAGGTTTCACCTCCCTTTCGTCCATCGCCATCAAACCCAGGATCTATGCAAGACGCCATCACCAACGTCATCAACCAGTCCGACGTCCAGGGGCTCTACCTCGACGGCAACTCCATGGGCCGCCTCGAGCAGTACTTCGCCAGCGGTGAGCTGCGTGTGCGGGCCGCCGCCGCCATCAGCGCCAACGCCTCCGGCATCATCAAGGAAGCCGTGGCCAAGGCCCTGCTCTACTCGGACATCACCCGTCCGGGCGGCAACATGTACACCACCCGTCGCTATGCGGCCTGCATCCGCGACCTCGACTACTACCTCCGCTACGCCACCTACGCGATGCTCGCCGGCGACACCTCGATCCTCGACGAGCGTGTGCTGAACGGCCTCAATGAGACCTACAACTCCCTGGGTGTGCCCATCGGTGCCACCGTGCAGGCCATCCAGGCCATGAAGGAAGTCACCGCTGCGCTGGTGGGTCCCGATGCCGGTCGTGAGATGGGTGTCTACTTCGACTACATCAGCTCCGGTCTGGGCAATTGATCCCTGCTGCGGTACACCTCGCGAGGATCCCCCCATGCGTCTGTTCAAGATCACGGCCTGCATTCCCTGCCCGGAAAAGGCCCGCACCCAGCGGGAGCTGCAGAACACCTACTTCACCAAGTGGGTGCCCTACGACAGTTGGTTCGCTGAACAGCAGCGGATCATGAAGCAGGGGGGCAAAATTCTGAAAGTGGAGCTGGCCACCGGCCGTCGTCAGCAGAATGTGGGCAACTGAGTTCACGCCTGCGTGAACCTCGTCCACCAAACCCTGCCAACCTTGGCCCATGCTTGAAGCCCGGCGATTGCCGGGCTTTTTTCATGGCGCAGACGCCGGCAGCTCTCGACAAACCGGGGGCAGGAGCGGCTGAATGGGGGCACGTGCGTCAGCGCCAGCGTGTCCGGTTCGCGATCCCGGGGGTCCCGCCAGAGCGGCGGACCCCAGAACTCCGCCGCAGGCCCCCCGCCGGCAGGAAGCTCCCCAGGGCTTCTGCCCCTCCCCTGGCAGGCGTGGCCCGCCGAAGCCCGCCTCCTGCTGGGCCTGGTGGCCCTCTGGAGCCTGGTGGGAATCCTGGTGCTCACCTCCGCCAGCTGGTGGGTGGCCGAGCGGGAGATGGGCGATGGCGCCTTCTACCTCAAGCGGCAGCTGATCTGGATGGCCGCCAGCTGGGGCCTGCTCTACCTGGGCATCCGCACCAACCTGCGGCGCTGGCTGCGCCTGGCCGGCCCCGCGCTGCTGGTGGGGGGGCTGCTGATCGCCGCCACCCTGGTGGTGGGCAGCACCGTGAACGGGGCCAGCCGCTGGCTGGTGATCGGCCCGCTGCAGATCCAGCCCTCCGAGCTGGTGAAACCCTTCGTGGTGCTCCAGGGCGCCGCCCTGTTCTCCCACTGGCGCCGCATCGGCGCCGACCAGAAGCTGCTCTGGCTCGGCATCTTCGGTGCCCTGATCCTGCTGATCCTCAAGCAGCCCAACCTCAGCACCGCGGCCCTGATGGGCCTGCTGCTCTGGCTGATCGCCCTGGCCGGCGGCCTGTCCCTGCGGCTGCTGCTGGGGGCCGCCGCCGCCGGCGGCCTGCTGGGCACCGCCAGCATCCTGGTGAACGAATACCAGCGCCTGCGGGTGGTGTCGTT
>JBJTWS010000107.1:0-6985 GCA_046081905.1 Synechococcus sp.
CATGCCCCATCCTCTCGTCCAGATCCATTGCAGTCACTGGGATCCGGGCAGATTTATGGGCGTCTGTGGAGTGTCACGCGTTGTTCTATGCGCAACAGGCTCCTAGGTGGAGCTGGGAGCGGCGTTCAAGGTGGCGTCGACGATCGTGCCCTTCTTCATGGCCATACCCAGGGCCTTCAGGTGGGCATTCACCGTCTCAAAGATCCTGTCACCGAGGTCGTGCTTCTCCAGGAGGTGACGTAAGGTCAAGATGGTGGTCTAATACGGGATCCGATCGCTGATCAGATCGATCCCGGCGAACCGTCGCATCGTGGGCACCTCAATCAGAGCTTCCACCATGGCGGCATCGCTGAGGCTGTACCACTGCTGCATCAGGTGGATGCGCAGCATGGTCATCAGTGGATAGGGAGGCCGACCGCCCTTCTTGCTGGTCTTGGGGTAGTGCGGATCGATCAGGTCCACCAGGGCCTGCCAGGGAACGACCGTATCCATTTCGCTGAGAAAGATCTCCTTGCGGGTGCGCTTCTTAGCTGTGGTCTGCTCGTAGTCGCTGAACCCGAGCTGCTTGCCATCCATAACCCCCGTGCAGGCCTCCGATCACATGGACATTTTCGCGCGGATTGGGGTGGTTATCCAGAGTTTCCCTAACTGAGCCTATGGGGTTGTTTTATGGAGGCAACCTGGCCATAATTGGGCAGGAGGGGAAATGGGTCTTACGTGAGACCATCATCCACCGATCAACTCAGTCATCCACCGATCCGAACTGGGGCTCCACCCGCACGCCGATCACGGCGCTGGGCCGCACCACCAGGTACTCGCCCTCCAGATCGCCGATGGGCACATTCACGAAGGTGTCGGGCGCGGAGGCCATCAGCACCCCGCCGTACCACTGCTGAAAGGCCTCCAGCGTGCGGAAGTGCACCACCTCCCGCTGGCCTCCACTGAGCAGCAGATGGATGGCATAGCGGCGGGCGGTGCGGGCCATGGAGGGCGGCGCGACGACGGTTCGGCCCCCACAGGATGCCGCACGGAACCCGGAAGGGCTCGCCTTCCTCTGGCAGGCTGGCGGATCGGCACGGACGCGCGGCGCAACGGCATGGCATCGGCAGCAGCAACGGCCACGGCCCAGGGTGAGCGGCCGCTGCTGCTGCTCGTGGATGGCCATTCCCTGGCCTTCCGGAGCTTCTACGCCTTCTCCCGGGGCGGCGAAGGGGGCCTCACCACCAAGGAGGGGGTGCCCACCAGCGTGACCTACGGCTTCCTCAAGGCCCTGCTGGACAACGGCAAGGGCCTGGCGCCCCAGGGGGTGGTGATCGCCTTCGACACGGCCGAGCCCACCTTCCGCCATGAGGCCGACGAGGCCTACAAGGCGCACCGCGACGAGGCGCCGGAGCACTTCTTCGCGGATCTCGCCAACCTGCAGCGCATCCTGGCGGGCCCGCTGGATCTGCCCCTCTGCATGGCGCCGGGCTACGAGGCCGACGACGTGCTCGGCACCCTGGCCCAGCGGGCAGCCGGGGAGGGCTGGCGGGTGCGGATCCTCTCGGGCGATCGCGACCTCTTCCAGCTGGTGGACGACGAGCGCGACATCGCCGTGCTCTACATGGGGGGCGGCCCGGCGGCGAAACAGAGCGGTCCGGTGGAGGTGCGGCGGGAGCAGGTGATCGCCCGGCTGGGGGTACCCCCCGAGGAGGTGGTGGACCTCAAGGCCCTCACCGGCGACAGCTCCGACAACATCCCCGGCGTGAAGGGGGTGGGTCCGAAGACCGCGATCACCCTGCTGCGGGAGAACGGCGATCTCGACGGCATCTACGCCGCCCTCGAGGCGCTCGAGGGACCGAAGGCCAGCAAGGGATCGCTCAAGGGCGCCCTGCGCACCAAGCTCGCCGCCGACAAGGAGAGTGCCTACCGCTCCCGCATGCTGGCGCGGATCCTGGTGGACATCCCCCTGCCGCAGGAACCGCGACTGGGGCTGGGCCAGGTGGACCAGGAGGCCCTGACGGCCTGCCTGGAGGAGCTGGAGCTCTTCAGCCTGAAGCGCCAGGCCGAGGGCTTCGTGCGGCTGTTTTCGCTCTCGAGCGGCGCGGGCAGCGGGGCGGAGAAATCCGGCGACGATCCCCAGGGCCGCAGCGGTTCCAGCCCTCTGGCCCTGCCGGCCGATCCCGCTGATCCGGTGCCTGCAGCCGATGCCGGAACCGCCGAAGCCGAAGCCGGCGCCACGGACGCCGACCCCGCCGAAGCCCCCACCGACCCGCTGCCGCCACTGCGGCCCCAGCTGATCGACACCCCCGAGGCCCTCGAGGAGCTGCGCCAGCGGCTGCTGGCCGCCACCGATCCCCTGCGGCCCGTGGCGCTCGACACGGAAACCACCAGCCTCAACCCCTTCCGCGCCGAACTGGTGGGCGTGGGCCTCTGCTGGGGCCCGGGCCTCGAGGAGCTGGCCTACCTCCCGATCGCCCACCAGCCCCCCGCCGGCGACGACCTGCTCACCCCGGCGAAGGGCACCCTGCGCCAGCTGCCCCTCGATCAGGTGCTCACCGCCCTGGCCCCCTGGCTGGCCAGCGCCGAGCACCCCAAGACACTCCAGAACGCCAAGTACGACCGGCTGGTGCTGCTGCGCCACGGCCTGCCCCTGGCCGGGGTGGTGATGGACACCCTCCTGGCCGACTACCTGCGGGATGCCAACGCCAAGCACGGCCTGGAGGTGCTGGCGGAGCGCAACTTCGGCTTCACGCCGCCCAGCTTCTCGGACCTGGTGCCCAAGGGCGCCACCTTCGCCGCCGTTCCCCTGGAGCCGGCGGCCATCTACTGCGGCATGGACGTGCACGTGACCTGGCGGCTGACGCCGCTGCTCCGCGAGCAGCTCGCGGAGCTCGGTCCGGCCCTGCCGGCGCTGCTGGAGCAGGTGGAGCTGCCCCTGGAGCCGGTGCTGGCCCTCATGGAGGCCACCGGCATCCGCATCGACACCCCCTACCTGGCCGAACTGGGGGAGGAGCTGGCCGCCACCCTGGCCGATCTGGAGAGCCGGGCCCGCGAGGCCGCCGGGGTCGACTTCAACCTGGCCTCGCCCAAGCAGCTGGGGGAACTGCTGTTCGACACCCTCGGGCTCGATCGCCGCAAATCCCGCCGGACCAAGACCGGCTGGAGCACCGATGCGGCGGTGCTCGAGAAGCTGGAGGACGACCACCCGGTGGTGCCGCTGGTGCTGGAGCACCGCACCCTCAGCAAGCTCAAGAGCACCTATGTGGATGCCCTACCGGCCCTGGTGGAGCCGGAAACCGGCCGGGTGCACACGGATTTCAACCAGGCGGTCACCGCTACCGGCCGCCTCAGCAGCAGCAACCCCAACCTGCAGAACATCCCGGTGCGCACCGAATTCAGCCGCCGGATCCGCAAGGCCTTCCTCCCCCAGGAGGGCTGGCAGCTGATCAGCGCCGACTATTCCCAGATCGAGCTGCGCATCCTCACCCACCTCTCCGGCGAGGACGTGCTGGTGGAGGCCTACCGCAACGGCGACGACGTGCACGCCCTGACGGCCCGGCTGCTGCTGGACAAGGACGAGGTGAGCGCGGAGGAGCGCCGCCTCGGCAAGACGATCAACTTCGGCGTGATCTACGGCATGGGGGCCCAGCGCTTCGCGCGGGAAACCGGCGTGGGGCAGGCCCAGGCCAAGGAGTTCCTGAGCCGCTACAAGCAGCGCTACCCGAAGGTGTTCGCCTTCCTGGAGCTGCAGGAGCGGCTGGCCCTCAGCCGCGGCTACGTGGAAACCCTGCTGGGGCGGCGGCGGCCCTTCGCCTTCGATCCCCACGGGCTGGGGCGGTGGCTGGGGCGTGATCCGCTCGAGATCGACCTGGAGGTGGCCCGCCGGGGCGGACTCGAGGCCCAGCAGCTGCGGGCGGCGGCCAATGCGCCGATCCAGGGCTCCTCGGCCGACATCATCAAGCTGGCCATGATCCGCCTCCACCGGGAGCTGCAGGGCAGCGGCCTGGCGGCGCGGCTGCTGCTGCAGGTGCACGATGAACTGGTGCTGGAGGCGGCCCCCCAGGACCTCGAGGCGGTGCTGGCCCTCACCCGCCGCACCATGGAGGAGGCGGTGACCCTGGCGGTGCCACTGGTGGTGGAAACCGGGGTGGGCGCCAACTGGATGGAGGCGAAGTAAAGCCCGCCGCAGCGGGCGGAGCCCCATCGCTCAGGGCGTGGCCGGCTTGCTCCCGGAGGGCTTGCTGCTGGCCGGTTTCGCGGTGCTGGGCTTCGGCGTTGCGGGTTTCGCCGCCGGCTTGGCAGCCGCCGGAGGCGCGGCGGGTGCCGCCGCGGGAGTGGCCGGGGTGGTCACGTTGGCGCAGAGACTGGCGAGCATCTCGTCTTCGCCGCCCTGGGTGGTGGATTCGCTGCGGGAGTAGGGCAGGCGCCAGGGCTCCCAGGCGGCATCCCCCACCCGCCGGGTGAGCTTGAGGGTGTCGCAGTGCACCGCCACGCTGCCGGAAACGGTGCCGGGCGCCGCACCCGGCGCAGGGCCCGTGGCGGCGCCGGCAGGGGCGGGGGGGCCGCACTCAAAGGCCGTGGTGCGCACAGCTCCCTCCGCCAGCCGCCAGGTGCTCCAGTCGTAGCGGCAGGCTCCGAAGGCCCGCCAGCGGGGGGCCTTGAGCTGGCGAATGCGCTCCAGCAGGGCCTTCTCCCGGGCTCCGGCGGCCTCGCCGGTGGCATCCCCCGTGGCCGCAGGGGCTGTCGCCGCCGGCGGCGGAGCGGCGGCAGCGGGCGTGGCGGGCCCGGGAGCCGCCTGGGAGGGGGCGGACTGGCCCGGGGCAGCCGTGGCCTGGGCCCGCGCCGCTGGGGTCAGGGCCGCGGCCAGCATCACCACGGCGGGCAACACCCCCTGAGCCAGGGCCGCAGCCCGGCCCCCAGCCCGGTGGTGGGGAGCTGCCGGGGGGCGAACAGCAGCGCAGGGCATGGTCTCCATGGGCAGCGGACCCGGTAAGGCCTCGGGCCTCAAGCCTGAACCATGGCGGCCATCACTGCCAAGCCAGAGCCCGGCCTCACCCCCCCAGGCTCCCGGCCCGGAGGGTTTCGTAGGCGCGGCAGAACTCTTCCCCCAGGGCCTGGCGCAGCACCCCATCGAGGCGGAAGGCATCCAGCGCCTCCGGCAGGGAAGCGGGCAGGGCCCGGGCCTGATCGCTGGAGGGGGGCGCGGCGTCGGTGTCGGCGTCGCTGCGGGGACCGGGATCCAGCTGACGCCCGATGCCGTCGAGCCCTGCGGCCAGCACCGCCGCCTGGAGCAGATAGGGGTTGGCAGCCCCATCGGGGAGCCGCAGTTCCAGCCGCTGGTCGTCCGGGATGCGCACCATGTGGGTGCGGTTGTTGCCGCCGTAGCTGATCCAGCCCGGCGACCAGGTGGAACCCGAGAGGGTGCTGGAGCGGGCCAGCCGCCGGTAGCTGGCCGGCACTGGATTGGTGAGGGCGCAGAGCGCAGGCGCATGGGCGAGCAGCCCGCCGAGGAAGTGATAGGCCAGCTCCGAGAGCCCCAGCGGACCCTCCGCCCCGTGGAAGAGGTTGCGGCCCTGCTCATCCCAGAGGGAGCAGTGCAGGTGCGCGCCGTTGCCGGTGAGTTCGGTGATCGGCTTGGGCTCGAAGCTCGCCAGGCGGCCGTGGCGTTCGGCCAGGGAGGCCACCATCACGCGGAAGAAGGCATGCCGGTCGGCGGTGACCAGGGCATCGGCAAAGGTCCAGTTGATCTCGAACTGGCCGTTGGCGTCTTCGTGGTCGGCCTGGTAGGGACCCCAGCCGAGCGCTTCCATGCTGGCCAGCAGTTCGGCGATCAGCGGGTACTGGCGCATCAGCGCCAGCTGGTCGTAGCAGGGCTTGCTCTGCTGATCGAGGCGATCGGCGATGCCGCGCCCCTCCGGATCCATCAGAAAGAACTCCGGCTCCACCCCCGTGCGGAAGTACAGGCCGCGGGAGCGGGCCCGCTCCAGCTGCAGCTGCAGCACCCGCCGCGGGGATGTTTCCAGCCACTGCCCCTCTGCCTGCAGGTTGGTGGCGACCCAGGCCACGGTGGGCTGCCAGGGCAGCACCATCAGGCTGCTGGGATCGGGCAGGGCCAGCACATCGCCATCGGCCGGGCTGCGGGGCAACCAGGCGGCGAACCCGGCAAAGCCGGCCCCGCTGGCGGCCAGCTCGGCCACCGCCGAGGCCGGCACGAGCTTGGCGCGCTGCACGCCGAACAGATCGCTGAAGGAGAACAGGAAATGGTGGATGCCGTGGTTTGCGGCAAAGCGGGCCAGGTCGGTCATGGGGGCGGGGGATCCCGGGGGCGGCCCGGTCAGAGGGGGGAGGTGCCCAAGGGGAGGGGGAGCTCCGGCGGAGCGCCACCCGCCAGAAGGGCATCCAGCGCGTGCCGGAGCACCGACTGGAGGGCGGGATCGTCGCGGGGATTGCCGGCCCTGTGGCCCAGAACGGACTCGAGCCGGCCAAACTGCCCGCACGGCAGCAGAGCGGCCTCGGCGGCGCAGTCGTCGGGGGTGAAGTAGAGGTCGTGGCTGCCGGCCAGCACCAGAGTGGGGGCCGTGACCCGCGCCAGCGCGGCCGCCAGATCGTCGCCGCAGCCGGCGGCGGCCGCCACGTCGTTGGCGAGCCACACGTCGATCATCGTGAGCAGGTCACGGGGATCGTGGCGGCGGTAGGCCGGCAGCCAGGCCTGCTCCACGTAGGCCTCCACGCTCTCGAAGCCGAGCCAGCGGTGCCGCTCCTGGCGGTAGAAGGGCTGACTCGCAGCCCAGCTCGCGTAGATCAGGGCGAAGGTGCGCAGCCCCGCCTCGGGGATCCCGGCAAAGCCAATGCCGGTCCAGGTGGGATCGGCCGTGAGCGCCTGGCGCAGGCTCAGCAGGAACAGCTGGTTGTGGGGGGTGGTGCGGGCGGTGCCGCAGAGGCAGCAGAGGGCCCGGGCCCGGCCGGGCTCCAGCACGCCCCAGTGGTAGGCCTGCTGGGCCCC
>JBJTWS010000108.1:0-15118 GCA_046081905.1 Synechococcus sp.
AGCAGGGCGGCCATGGTGCGGCCCACGGCCAGGCCGGAGCCGTTGAGGGTGTGCACCAGCTGGGTGCCCTTGCTGTCGGCCTGTTTGCAGCGGATGGCGGCGCGGCGGGCCTGGAAGTCGCCGCACACCGAGCAGCTGGAGATCTCGCGGTTGGCGCCGGCGCCCGGCAGCCACACCTCGAGATCGAAGGTGCGGGGGGCGGAAAAGCCGAGATCAGCGGTGCACAGCTCGATGCGCCGGTAGGGCAGCTCCAGGGTTTCCAGGATGCCCTCGGCGTGCCGGACATCCTGCAGGCGGTGGTGGAGCGGGTGCCGCCGCCGCCTGATCGGCTGGGCGAACCGCTGCGGGCGTTGATCTTTGATTCCAATTACGACCCCTACCGGGGTGTGATCGTGTATTTCAGGGTGATCTCCGGCTCGATCAGTCGCAAGGACAAGGTGCTGCTGATGGCTTCCGGCAAGACCTACGAGCTCGATGAGGTGGGGGTCATGGCCCCCGATCAGCGTCAGGTGGAGTCCCTCCATGCCGGCGAGGTGGGCTATCTGGCCGCCTCGATCAAGGCCGTGGCCGATGCCCGCGTGGGCGACACGATCACCCTGGTGAACAACCCTGCCGCCGAGCCGCTGCCTGGCTACACGGAGGCCAAGCCGATGGTGTTCTGCGGCCTGTTCCCCACCGATGCCGATCAGTACCCCGATCTGCGCGAAGCGCTCGACAAGCTGCAGCTGAGCGATGCGGCCCTGAAATACGAGCCGGAAACCAGCAGCGCCATGGGCTTCGGTTTTCGCTGCGGCTTCCTGGGGCTGCTGCACATGGAGATCGTGCAGGAGCGGCTCGAGCGCGAGTACGACCTCGATCTGATCGTTACCGCTCCTTCGGTGATCTATCAGGTGAACATGCTCGATGGCACCACCTTGATGGTGGATAACCCCGCCACACTGCCGGAGCCGCAGAAGCGTGAATCGATCGAAGAGCCCTACGTGAAGCTCGAGATCTACACCCCCAACACCTACAACGGCACCCTGATGGAGCTGTGCCAGGAGCGGCGCGGTGAATTCATGGATATGAAATACATCACCACCGACCGCGTCACCCTGCACTACGAGATGCCCCTGGCTGATGTGGTGACGGATTTCTTCGACCAGATGAAGAGCCGCACCAAGGGCTATGCCTCGATGGAATACCACCTGATCGGCTACCGCAAAAACGAGCTCGTGCGCCTTGATGTGCTGATCAACGGCGAGAAGGCCGATCCCCTCACCACGATCGTGCACCGCGACAATGCCTACAACGTGGGCAAGGGTCTGGTGGAGAAGCTCAAGGAACTCATCCCCCGCCAGCAGTTCAAGATCCCCATCCAGGCGGCCATCGGCAGCCGCGTGATCGCCTCCGAGAGCATCAGTGCCATGCGCAAGGACGTGCTGGCCAAGTGCTACGGCGGCGATATCTCCCGCAAGAAGAAGCTGCTGCAGAAGCAGGCCAAGGGCAAGAAGCGCATGAAGGCCATGGGCAAGGTGGAGGTGCCCCAGGAGGCCTTCATGGCCGTGCTGAAGCTGAACCAGTAGGCGTGAACCCCTGGCAGGCGATCAGCTGCTCCAGGGGCAGCGGACGCGAGAAGTGGTAGCCCTGCAGGCGCCGGATCCCGAGCTCCACCAGCATCTTGGCGGTGGTTTCATCCTCGATGCCCTCAGCCACCACCTCCAGGCCCATGCTCTGGGCCATGTCGGCGATCAGCCGCACGATCTGGCGGGCGTAGGGGTCGCTCTGCAGGGCCCCCACGAACGATTTGTCGATCTTCACCTCCTGCGGCTGCAGGCGGCGGAGCAGGCTGAGGGAGGAGAAGCCGGTGCCGAAATCATCGAGGGAAAGGCGCACCCCCAGGGCACGTAGCTGGGTCAGGCTGCTGTTCACCACCTCGGTGGCCTCCAGGATGACCCCCTCGGTGATCTCCACGGTGATCTGATCGGGGGAAAGCCCGTGCTCCGCCAGGGCCTGGCGCAGACCCGCCGCATAGCCCGGATCGGAGAGCAGGCTGGGGGTCACGTTCACGCAGAGGCGGATCTCCTGGGAGCTGCGGCGCCGCAGCTCCGCGTAGCTCGCCAGGGTGAGCTGCAGCAGTTCCCGGCCGATTTCGGCCGTGAGCCGGAACTGTTCCGTCACCGCCAGGAATCGCTCCGCGGGCACCTGGCCGTGGTCGGGATGGCGCCAGCGGCCGAGGGCCTCCACCGCCAGGATCCGCCGCTGCGCATCCACGATCGGCTGGAAGGCCACCGTGAGCTGGTGCTGCCGAATGGCTTCCCGCAGGTCGTTGTACAGCTGATAGCCGCCGGGGCCCTCGGCGTACGGCGCTTCGGTTTCGCTGCCGGTGATCGAGAGCCGCAGGTGGTGCTGTCGTTTGGCTCCGGCCATGGTCACGCCCAGCCGCTGCAGCAACGCCTCCCCTTGCCGCTCGCCCGGTTCGGCCAGGCTGATGGCCAGGCTGAGCGACACCCCCAGCTCCAGGTCCTGCACCCGGGTGCTGTTCTCGAAGGCGTGGCGGATCCGCTCGGCCAGCTCGCGGGCCCGGGAGCGCAGATCCTCGTCGTGTGCCGCGGTGGCGCCATCGAGCAGCACCACGAACTCATCGCCGCCGTAGCGGGCCAGCAGGCCCGTCGCCCCCACCAGGCCGCGCAGCCGAGCCGCCACCGTCTGCAGGGCCAGGTCGCCGGTGGCGTGGCCATAGCCCTCGTTGATCGCCCCGAAGCGGTCGATGTCCACCAGCAGCAGGGCCAGCGGAGATCGGGCAGGATCCGCCTCCGCCAGCCGGCTCGAGAGCCGCGTCAGGAAGGTGCGCCGATTTGGCAGCCCCGTGAGCGGATCCAGGGAGGCCAGCACATTGCAGGCCTGCAGCATCCTCTCCACCCGTTCCCCCATGGTGGCGAGCGGGTCGCTGGAGAGGCCCAGGCCACCACTGTCCGGTACCGGCAGGTCCAGCTGCCGCACCAGCCGGTCGAGTTCCAGGAGGCTGCGCCGGATCGTGTGCCTCGCCCGCCGCTCGATCCGGTGCCGCCGCAGCCGCTCCCGCCGCCGCTCGTTCAGCAGGGTGAGGCGGAACACCCAGAGGCCTCCCAGCCCGGCCAGCAGCAGCAGGGCCACCTCCAGGGATTGCTCCAGCACCGGGCTCCACAGCTGTGGGGCCCGCAGGGCCAGGGTCACCGCGCCCGCACCCTGCAGCGGTGAGCCGTTCAGCAGCAGGGGCTGGGCGCCGCCCGCGGCCGGCTGCAGCTCTTCCTGCAGCTGGGCCAGGGAGCGGTGCAGGGCCGTGGGGCGGGTGCCGTGACGCAGGGGGGTGAACATGGCCAGCACGCCCTGGCTGGGCGCGGTGGCGGCGTTGTTGCTCACCAGCGCCATGGCGCCGAGATAGAGATCCCCCTGGCGATCGCGGCAGGCCAGCTGCCGCAGGCTGGTGAGGTTCACCAGGCCCGCCCGGTTCTGCCGCACGCACGCCACAAGGGGGGCGTGGCGGGGCAGGTTCGCACCGCCCTTCGCCTGGCTCACCCGCACCCGGCCGCTGTTGTCGAGCAGCACCATCACCCCACCGTCGTCGAAGAGGGAGGTGGTACCCAGGTCTTCCGCCACGAAGGCGGGATTCCGCCCGGCCAGGAAGTTCCAGGAGCGGTCCCAGTGGGCCCAGTCGAGGGTGGTGCGGTGTACGCCCCCCAGGATCAGTTCGGCGATGTCCATCGTGAGCCGCTGCTCCCTGGTCAGGGTCTGACGCACCCCCTGCAGCCGGCGCGTGCCCTCCAGCAGGAGCAGGGGCGTCATCACCAGCAGCGCCATGGCGATCGGCAGCCGATGGTTGCGCCAGTGGCGGGCGGCCAGCCGCTCCTCCTTCCACCAGCTGCGCACGGGGTTGCCGCGCCGCCCTGCGCCGGGGCGATCGGTCGGGGATGGGCTGCTGCGTCGCGTCAGTTCCTTCTGTCCCGCCGGGCCTCGTACCGCCAGGCTAGGGGGAGCCCTGCCGCTGGCGGACACCGGCGCCGTTGGGCCCTGTCGCCGGCGGGGAATTCTCTCGGGGTCGTTGCCGATGGCTCGCCGATGATCCCTTGCCTGAGGGCCCGGGGGGGGGATTCCCCTCCCGCCGGGTTCACCCTGCCCCTGGCCAGTGGGGCCGCCCTGGTGCTGGTGCTGGGGGGCCTCTCCCTCCAGACGGCCGCCCTGCAGGGCCAGGCGGGCCTGGTGGCCGCCCGCCGCTCCAGGGTGCTGGAAGACCGCCTGGCCTCCGGGGCCTCCCAGCTCCTGACCCGCCTGGTGCTCGACCATCCCTGCCTGCTGCCCCTTCCCGTGGCGGACTGGCCGTCCGCCGGAGCCCCCTGCGCCGATGCTTCCCAGCAGCAGGCCCTGCAGCAGCAGGCGCTCGCGGATGGCGAGAGCCCGGCGGCCACGGCCCAGCTGCAGCGCTGGGAGCCCAGCGCCGAGCCCCTGGGGATGGATCTCGCCCTGGAGCTGCGGGAGGAAGGCAGCACGGCCCGGCGGCCGGTGGGGCGTTTCCGGGTCTGGCTGGAGCCGCCCGGCGCGGCCCAGGGCTGGCGGGTGGCGCGGCTGCAGGAACTGGGGCTGCAGGGGGGCCGGCCATGAGCCTGATCGAAACCAGCCTGGCGGCGGTGATTTTCAGCGGGGCCGCCGGTTGTTCCCTCCAGCTCTGGTGCCTGGGCACCGCCTGGAGCCAGCGGCTGGACCAGCAACACCGCGTGGCGGATGAACTGGAGGCGGCCCTGGTGGCGGGTCTGGCGGCCGCCCGGGAGGCTGCGGCTGCCGGCTCCAGCGATCTGGCCTCCGTCGATTGCACCGCCGCGGCGGAGCAGCTGGTGGCCCGGATCCAGGCGGCCCCGGTGGGGGGCCCCGTGCAGCGCCTGCTGGAGCGCCGCGGCGATGCCGTGCTGCTGCAGGTGCGCAGCGAGGAGCCGCCGCTGGAGAGGCAGCGCTGGTTGCACCCTGCCGCTCTGGGACTGTGCGCGGCTCCGCTCGCGCCTGCGGGAGGGGCGGATGGCACCCCCTGAGCGCACGGCCCCAGCGCGGCGGAGGGCGGGGGCGGGCTTCAGTGCGGCGGAGCTGCTGGTAGTGGTGGCGGTGCTGCTGCTCCTGGCGGCCCTGGCCGTTGGAGGTGCCCGCACATCGCTGGCCACCCTGCGGGTGGAGAGCGCGGCCCGCCGGGTGCTGCTGGGCCTCAGCGAAGGCCGGGCCTCCGCCGAGCGCCGCGGCGAACCCTGCGGCCTCAGCCTCACCCCCGAGGGCTGGCTGGAGCCCGCCGGCGGCAGCCTGCCGGCCTGCCGCGAGGGGCGGATCGATCTCACCGAGGCGGTGGATCATGGCCCGCTCCAGCTGCAGGCCAACCTGCCCGCCGTGGTGCGCTTCAGCAGCAATGGCCTGGTGCTCGACGGCGGCACCGTGGTGCTGGCGGCCGAGGGCACCGACCTGCGCCGCTGCCTGGTGGTGGGCCTTCCCCTCGGGATCGTGCGGCTCGGCCGCTACGGGGCCGAGCCCGACCAGCCGCCCAGCAGCCAGGCCTGCCTCCCCGACCCCGCCCTCTGAGATCACCCCCCTGAGATCCCTCCCCTCACCATGCGCCGTTCTGCCGATCTCCTCCGCCGTGGCCGGGGCTTCACCCTGCTGGAGCTGCTGCTGGCCCTCAGCCTCGGGCTGCTGCTCTGCGGGGTGATCGTGCAGGCCCTGCTGGCGGAGGGACGCAACCAGCTGCGCTTCGGGCGGCACCTACGGGAGCGCCAGAGCCAGTGGCGCACCCTTGAGCTGGTGCGCCACGACCTCCGCCAGTCGCAGAGCGCGGTGGTGGGGGCCGGCGATGGCACCTCTGCCTGCGGCCTCGCCGGCCGCCGGGCGGTGCTGCAGCTGCAGGCGCCGGAAGGGCGGATCACCTATTCGGTGGGGAGCGCCCCAGCGCCGATCTGGCGGGGACAGGTGCTGGTGCGCTGCGGCCCCGCCTTCGGGCTGTATGGGGAGCTGCACAGCGGCGAGCCCCAGAGCCGGGTGGTGATCGATGCCCTCCCCAGCGATGGCGCCGGCTTCGCCGGGCGCCTCAATGGCCTGGGCGGGGTGGCGCTGGAGCTGATCCAGGAATTCCCCCTCGATGGCGGCCGCCCACAGCGCCTCAGCTCCACCCTCACCGCAGCGCTGCCGTAGGCGCGCCCTCGGCCCCAGTCCTCAGGCGGCGTCTTCGTCGTGGGCGAAGCGGCTGTAGAGGAAGTCGAGGGCCTGGTTGCGGAGGTCGTAGTAGCGGGGATCCTCCATGATCTCCTCGCGGTTGCGGGGCCGCGGGAAGCTGATGTCGAGGATCTCGCCGATCTTCGCCGAGGGGCCATTGGTCATCATCACCAGCCGATCGGCGAGGAACAGGGCCTCATCGATGTCGTGGGTGATCATCAGCACCGTGCACTTCTGGGTGTTCCAGATCTGCAGCAGCTCCTCCTGCAGCTCCTCCTTGGTGATCGCATCAAGGGCGCCGAAGGGTTCATCCAGGATCAGCACCTCCGGGCGGATCGCCAGGGCCCTAGCGATCGCCACCCGCTGCTTCATGCCGCCGGAGAGCTGGGTGATCTTTTTCTCGGCCGCCTCCGACAGCCCCACCATCGCCAGGTGCTCGCGGGTGATGTCCCGCTTCTCCCGTTCGCTGAGCTGGGGCTTGACCGAGTCGATGGCGAGGTAGACATTCTCATAGGCGGTGAACCAGGGCAGCAGCGCATAGCCCTGGAACACCACCATCCGATCCGGGCCGGGCTTCTCAATCGGTGTGTCGCGCAGCACCACCTGCCCTGCGGTGGGGGTGGCGAAACCCGACACCATGTTGAGCAGGGTCGACTTGCCGCAGCCGGAGTGGCCGATCACACAGGTGAACTCCCCCTCGCTCACGCTCAGCTCAACCCCCTCGAGTACCGGGTAGGGCCCCCTGGGGGTGGGATACACCTTGCTGACGTTCTCAAAGCGCAGGAATGGCTTCACCTCTGCCGCCTTGCTGCTGGGAGCTGGGGCCTGGATCAGGGGGGAGGATGGGGTCATGGTGTCGCGGATGGAGGAAGGGAAAACAGAAAGAACAGAAAGAACAGCGCTGCTCCCGCGAAGGGCTCAGCTGCGGCGCGGGGGGGCGAGGGGGATTTCGGCGATGCTGAAGTCGCGCTTGATGCTCTGGCCGTTGAGGTAACCGATCGGATCTTCTGCGTTGAAGACAACCCCATCGAACAGTTCGATGCCCTGGCGCTGATAACTGATCGCCTCGAAACCGAGCTCCCGCGAAGCGGTGCTGAACACCCCCACCTGACAGACCCTCTCCAGGATTTCCACCCAGTTGCGCGGCAGTGGAATGTCTCCCCAGCGGGCCATCTGGGTCATCATCCACAGATGTTCGGTGCGGCTCGGACGGTTCAGTCCCTCCCCGAAGAACAGGTGGTGGGGCACAGCGGCTTCGCTCTCGGATCCCTCCGGGCTGCCGGCATCCCCGCCTTCACGGAAGCGGATCAGATCCGGTTTGATCCCCAGGTAGCGGCGGTCGCTGAGGAGCTCGCTCGGTTCGCCCCAGTGGGTGGGATCCGCGCAGTACTGGCAGGCCTCGAGCAGGGCTTTGGTGAGGGCGATGTGGGTGTTCGGGTAGGCCATTGCCCAGTCCTCCCGCACCCCCAGAACCTTGCCCGGATGGCCGGGCCAGATCGCCAGATCCCCCGCCACCGGGAAGCCATGGCCGTCGCGGATGGCCCGATCGAGCCAGGGGGCTCCCACGCAGTACCCGTCGATGCTGCCGTCCTTGAGGTCGGCGAGCATCTGGGCCGGGGGAAGGGCCTGCAGATGCACGTCCTTGTCGGGATCGATGCCGTTCGCCGCCAGCCAGTAGCGCAGCAGCAGGTTGTGCATCGAGGCCTGGTGCACGATCCCCATCGTGTTGGGCTCGCGCTCGTGGCTCTTGAGATAGGCGCGGTAGTCCTCCACGGTGCGCACGCCCTGCTCGGCTAGGCGGCGGCCGAGGGTGATGCCGTTGCCGTTGCGGCTCAGGGTGAGCGAGGTCACGATCGGCAGTGGATCTCCCCCGTGGCCGCCCGCCGTCATCCAGGTGGGCATGCCCGCCGGCATCAGCGAGGCATCGAGGGTGCCGTCCACCAAGCCGTCCACGATGCCCCTCCAGGTGGTTTCGCGAATCAGCTTCACCTCGTCGAGCCCATGCTTGGCGAATAGGCCATGGGCCTCCGCCACCGCCAGGGGCGCAGAGGCGGCCAGGGGAAGGAAGCCCAGATCGAGATTCACCTTCTCCAGGCCGTGGCGGGCCACCACCTGGTGGGGCCGGGCCCGCCACTGCTTCACCCGCTTCTGGCGGTTGAGGAAGTAGATGATCTCCGATCGCAGGCTGTAGTAGCTGGGGTGATGCACCACCTCCAGGCGCTGACGCGGCCGCGGGATGTCGACCTCGAGGATGCCGCCGATCTTCGAGCCGGGGCCATTGGTGAGCATCACGATGCGGTCGGAGAGCAGTACCGCCTCGTCCACGTCGTGGGTCACCATCACCGCAGTGAGTTCGTGCTCGTTGCAGATCTGCATCAGCTTCTCCTGCAGATTGCCCCGGGTGAGGGCATCGAGCGCCCCGAACGGCTCATCCAGCAGCAGCAGCTTGGGGCGGATCGCCAGGGCCCGGGCGATCGCCACCCGCTGGCGCATGCCTCCCGAGAGCTGCAGCGGGGGCTTGTCCGCGGCGTGATCGAGCCCCACCATCGCCATGTGTTCCTGCACGATGGCGTTGCGTTCGGCCTTTGGCAGATCCCCCATCACCTCATCGACCGCCAGGCCGATGTTCTCGCGAACACTGAGCCAGGGCAGCAGCGAGTAGTTCTGGAACACCACCATCTTGTCGGGGCCTGGGCGCTTCACCGCCTCCCCGTCGAGCAGAACCGTTCCCCCGGTGGGGAGGTCCAGGCCGGCAATCATGTTCAGCAGGGTGGACTTGCCACAGCCGGAGTGGCCGATCAGGGAGATGAACTCGCCCTTGCGGATCTCCAGGTCGATGCCCTGAAGGGCCAGGTAAGTGCCACCACCGCGCAGATCGAAACTCTTGTCGATCGTGCGGACGTCAACCAGGGATGGGGTCATCGTTGGGGGATGCAGCGGGTGTGCGTAAGAACAGAGCGGAGGGGAGCCGCCAGGAGCCGATGGATCATTGACCGGGGGAGATGCGCTTCTGCAGCCAGGCCATGAAGCGATCGAGGATCAGACCGATGGCACCGATCCAGATCACGCCAAGCACGATCTCGCCCACATAGTTCTGCTGGTAGGCATCCCAGATGAAGAAGCCGATGCCGAGGGTGCCGGGCATCACGATCTCGGCGGCGATGATCGCCAGCCAGGCCAGACCGATCGAGATCCGCAGGCCGGTGAAGATGTACGGGAGGGCGGAGGGGATCAGCACCTTGGTGAAGAAGCGCCGGCTCGACATCTGCAGAACCAGCGCCACATTGCGATAGTCCTGTGGGATCTGGCGCACGCCTTCGGCAGTGTTGATCAGGATCGGCCAGATGGCCGTGATGAAGATCACGAAGATGGCGGCCGGCTGGTTCTTCTAGAACACCACCAGGGCGATGGGAACCCAGGCCAGTGGGGCCACCATCCGCAGGAACTGGAAGAGGGGATCGAAGGCGCGGTTGATGGTGGGCTTCAGGCCAATGGTGATGCCCACGCTGATCCCCACCAGTGCTGCCAGGGTGTAGCCCTGCACTACGCGGGAGAGGCTGGCCAGGGTCTGCCAGAACAGCCCCTTGTCGAGCCCGCCGCGGTCGTAGAAGGGATAGAGGATAAGGATGCGGGTGCGCTCCTCGGTGAACAGGCTCAGGGGCGACGGCAGGGCGATCAACTGGGCGGAGGAGAGGATCTGCCAGAGCAGCAGATAGCCGCCGATTCCGAGCACGGGCGGCAACCAGCCAGCGGAACTCCTGGTCAGCCAGGCCAGGGGACTGGAGGCAGCACCGGGGCGGCGCTGAGAGGTGGGAACCATGAAGGGCGTTCTCCGAAGAAATGGTGAGCTGGAGGGAAAGGATGGGGTCTGCGGCGGCATGGATGCGCCGCAGACCCTTTGCAAAACCTTTGAGGGAAAGGCTCGTCGTGATCAGGCGAAGATCACTTCTTGATCTTCAGGCTGTCGAGATAGGCCTGCGGATTCTCTGGGTCGTAGATCACACCATCGAAGAAGGTTTCTTTGCCACGGCTGGTGGAGGTGGGAATCTCGGAGGCCGGAAGCCCGAGTTCCTTGGCTGCCTGGATCCAGAGATCCTCGCGGGTCACCCTGTCGTTGATCGCGTTGGCCTGCTCGACGGTGTCGATCACGCCGGGATAGAACTTCCAGCGGATCGACTCCAGCAGGAACCAGAGCGTGAGGCTCTTGTAGGGGTAGGAGATCACCCCCCGGTCGCTCGACCAGTACAGTGGGCCTAGGGCCGGGTTGGTTTCCGGCTTCATGTCGGCTCCCAGCTTGTGCTGGCCTTTAAGGGCCTCTTCCAGGACCGGGGCCGGCACGTTGTACCACTTGCGGGAGCTGAGGATCTTGGCGACTTCCGCCCGGTTCTCGGCTTTGTCCATCCACATCTGGGCTTCGATCAGCCCCTTGAGCAGGGCCACCGTGGCCTTGGGATGCTTGTCCACCCAGTCGGCGCGCACGGCGAGGTACTCCTCGGGGTGTGCCTTCCAGATCTGAGCGGTGATCGCCGGCAGGTAGCCGATCCCATCCTTCACGATGCGGGAGGGCCACGGATCCCCGGTGGAGAAGGCCTGCATCGTGCCGTTCTTCATTCCTTGCAGCGTCTCCGTGGCCGGCACGGTCAGCAGCTCCACGTCCTTGTCGGGGTTCACGCCACCGGCGGCCAGCCAGTAGCGGATCCAGATCTCCTGGTTGGCTTTGGGGAAGGTGTAGGAAGCCTTGAACTTGTTGCCGTTCTTCTGGGCGAACGACGCAAAGAAGCCAGGAGAACTTGTCTTCAGATCCACCCCCAGATTGCCATCCTTTACGGAGTTCGATGCTGCAATCCCGTTGCCCTGGCTCATTAGCATCGCCAGGATGTACATGGGCACCTTTTTGCCATCGGTGATGGCGCCTTCGCTGATCATCTGCGGCATGGGCAGTTGCCACTGGCCCCCATCGATGCCGCCGCCAGCGGAGCCCAGCACCACGTTGTCGCGGGCGGAGGGCCAGCTGGCCTGTTTGGTGAGGTTCACCGAAAGACCATGCTTCGCGAAGAAGCCCTTCTCCACCGCCACCACCAGCGGGGCGGCTTCGAGAATGGGAATGAATCCCAGACTGATCGTGTTCGTCTCGAGGTTGGCGTTGGCCACCGCGGTGACGGCGGCTCCGGTGCTGCTGCCGCCGGTTTCAGGAGGATTGCCCAGGCAGCCCTGGAGCAGGAGGGTGCCAGCGGCAACGGTGCCGACCAGGCCAAGGAAGTGGCGACGGGATCTCATGGTGACAAGGTCAACAGGGGGAGATAAGAGAGCGAGCCATTGAATGCATGGGGGTGTGTTCTGTTCACCACTTTCTGTACTGACTTCCTGCAAGGGTTGCTGGAAAGTTGGTTCAGGCTGTTGTGCAGTTCATGGCTGTGTTGCGTACGAACCAGGCCGTCCGACTTGGTTTGGCGAACCTTAGGGGACAAGCCACAGTTGTTGGCGGGGTGGAGCCGCTGGATTGCGAATCGGGGTGATAAGTGCACTTGATTGCCGGCCTGATTTCCCTGGCTCCACTGCCGTTCCTCATGGAATAATCCGCCGCCTCTCCCTGATCTTCCTCATGCCTGGCGGTGAATAACTGATCCCCGTGATCTGTCTGGCTGATCACCGTGTTCTCTCGCTATCGCGTCTGCCCCTAGGCGCGGCATCATTCCCCAAGCCCTCGCTCGCCCCTGTGCCCTCTCCCTACTGCGGTTCCGCCGTGGCCCTGGCCACCCGCCACGGCAAGGAGAGGGTGCTGGCGCGTCCGCTGCGCTGGGCCCTCGGCATCGAGCTGCAGCGGGTGGAGAGCTTCGACACTGACACCCTCGGCACCTTCTGCGGCGAGCGGGAGCGACCCGCCGCAGCGAGCCAGACCTGCCGGATCAAGGCTCGGTGCGCCCTGGAGATCAGCGGGCTGGAGTGTGCCCTGGCCAGTGAAGGCAGCTTCGGCCCCCACCCCGCCGTGCCGTTTCTGCCTATGGCCCAGGAATGGCTGGTCTTTCTCGATCGCGATCGGCAGCTGTCGATCGAGGAAACGCTGGTGGGCTGTGCCACCAATTTCGATCACCACCTCTGCCGCCCCGGGGAGGATCCATCCGCCTGGCTGGCTCGGATCGACTTTCCTTCCCATGCCGTGATCGTGCGGCCGCGGCATCCGGAACAGGCCGGTGCGGCCGTGAGCAAGGGGCTGAGGGACTTCGCAGCCGTTCGGGAGGCGATCCGGCACGCCGGACGGGCCAGCGCCGATGGCCAGGCCCAGCTGGAAACGGATATGCGCGCCGATCGCAACCCCACCCGCATGGCCTCGATCCGCCGTCTCGGTGTGCGGCTGGCCCGGCGCCTCGCCACCCCCTGTCCCCGCTGCGGTTCTCCGGGCTGGGGTGTGCTCGATCGGCCGCGGGGGTTGCCCTGCGGCTGGTGCCGCACCCCCACCGATCTGGTGCGCAGCGAGATCCACGGCTGCCTGGCCTGCGGCCACCAGGAGGAACGGCCCCGGCCGGACGGTCTGGAGACCGCCGACCCGGGCCGCTGTGGGTTCTGCAACCCCTGAAGGGAGATGGTCAGCCGGGAAGGATCACGCGGTTGATTACGTGCACCACGCCGTTGTCGCACTGGATGTCGGCGGACACCACGGTGGCGTTCTTCACTTCGAAGGGGTCGGCCCGACGGATCGGCACCGGCGCGCCCTCGAGGCTGTCCCACTCGGTCTGGGTCACCAGATCGTCGCGGGTGTGGGCCCCGGCGAGCACGTGGTACTTGAGGATGCGGGCGAGCTGGGGGACGTTGTCCACCAGGGTCTGCACGGGGCCCGGGGGGAGGGCCGCGAAGGCGTCATCCACCGGGGCGAACACCGTGAACGGTCCGGGGCTCTCCAGGGCGCCGGTGAGACCGGCCACCTCCACGGCGGTCAGCAGGGTGGAGAAACAGCCGGCGCCTTTCGCCGTTTCGATGATGTTGGCCATGGCCGGGTCAGCGCAGGAACGACGGGATGAAGGGGGGGGAGAACACCGCAGGGATCAGCGGTAGTCCTGGGTCTGGATGTCGCCCAGACGGGCCTCGGGCCGGAGGAAGCGATCCATCTGGGCCTCGAAGAAGCGCCGGTTCGCCATCAGGTGCTCCGGATCGGTGTCGTCGAGCGGGTAGAGCAGCGCGCAGCGCAGGGCCTGAATCACCGCGGAGGTGACGTTGTACATCGAGCGCTGGAAGGTGACGCCCAGCTGGATCAGTACATCTTCTTCACCGCGCTTGTGGTTCTTGTAGAGATCCACCAGGTAGGGCGGCAGGAAGTGCAGCATGTCCTGCATCAGCAGCGTGGGCGGGATGCCGGCAGAGCCCACGGGGAAGACATCGGCATAGAGGATGCCGTAGTGGAAATCCGCCTGGTTGTCCGGCACCTGGTAGGCCTGGGCGTTGTAGCTCTTGGTGCCTCGGAAGGGGGCCGTGCGGTAGAACACCGCCTCCACATAGGGAAGGGCGGCTTCATAGAGCCAGGTGAAGCCCTCACTCTTGGGGATGATCTCGAAGCACTCGCCCTTGATGTAGACGTGGTGGTAGATGGGCCGTCCCGCTACGGCGAAGATGCCGTTGACGAGGAAGTTCATGGCGTCGGGAACACCTTTGAATCCTCCCTCGTCGTAGATGTCGCTCATCTCGAAGAACACCGGCGCCATCACCTCCCAAAACAGGCCGAGGTTGGCGTAGTAGCTCATCTTCTTCACCTGCTCCATGAACATCTCAGGGAACAGGCGGTAGAGGCCGAGCATCAGCGGATTGCCGCGGAAGTAGGCCTTGATGGCGCGATCGGCGTTGACCCGATAAGCGTCACTGGCGAGATAGTCGTAGAAGCGGCCGCCCATGCCCTGATGCCAGAGCATGGCTTCCATGCACGCCTCGGCGAACTCCATGTTGATCCGGTCGTGCCAGAGATGATGGAGCAGCTTCGACATCTTGCCGGTTTCGCCCTTCTCCATGAACGCCAGCAGTTCAGGATGGGCCTTTTCACCACCCCGCCAGATCCGCAGCTTCGACTGATCGCCGGCGTAGGAATTGGGGAGATCGAGATACTCCTGGGTTGGAAAGTACTTGAAGGCCGGCAGGGGATCGAGGAACACCCGCTCGGCGATGTAGAGCAGGTCGCGCCAGTAGAAGTCCATCGGCACGGCATAGGCCTTGTAGATGCCGATGATCTGCATCAGGTTCTCCGGCGTGTCCGGCAGCATCGAGCCGCCAGCCTCCAGCCGGTGGATCACATCGGCATAGCGATGGGTGGAGGGCGGGATCAGGGGAGCGGTGACGGGCTCGGGGGCCGTGGCGGTGGGGGGCGTCATGACGTGCGCAGCTCCGAGGCGGAAGGGAGGGTGACGGCGACCAGGGGGGAGGTGGCGGCGGCGAGGGTGAGGGGCTGGGTGGCGGACCGGCTGAGGAACGGCTGGGTGCGCAGGGCCTGGCCCGTGGATTCGGTCTCACTCCAGCCCGTCAGGGCCGTCGGCCAGAGGCCCGCCGCGACCACCAGAACGGTAAGGGCCATGGCCGGCGCCCGCTCGCTCCAGCAGGTGGAGCTCCAGTCGGCGCGCTCGTTGTCGAGGCGGCCGAAGCCCACCCTGTTGAAGAGGCGGATGGCGTAGACGGCGGTGAAGCCCGAGGCGATCAGGCTCACCAGGGTGGCGCGGGGGAAGGTGGTCCAGCTGCCCTCGAACACCAGCAGCTCGGCCGGGAAACCTGCCAGGCCGGGGATGACGGCGGCGGCCATCATGCCCAGCAGCAGCATGCCCATGGTGAAGGGCAGGCCCCGCAGCGGATTCATCAGGCCCGAAAGCTCGGGGATGGAGGTGGTGCCGGTCTTGCGCTCGATCAGCCCCACGCAGGCAAACAGCAGGGCCACGATCATGCCGTGGGC
>JBJTWS010000109.1:0-3879 GCA_046081905.1 Synechococcus sp.
CACCGTTGAGCCCCTGACGCCAAAGCGTTTGGCCACGGCCGTATTGGTCTCACCAGCAGCACAGGCCCAAACGATCTGGGCGCGCTGCACGATCGAATGCGGCAAAGTCCGCGATCCGGCGAGGCTCTGGAGCTGACTCACCTCGTCTGCCGAAAGCTCCAGCGGAGCCATGGGGCGACCCACAGGCATGGAACGACTCCCAATGGAGACACTCCCTATTCTATTGGCTAATTCCGGGACGGCACACTAGGCGGGTGCGCTCGGTGAGAAACCGGGAGACCGATGGCAGCGCAGGGCACCGTGAAGAGCTTGAGGCCATCTTCTGGGATGGCCTCTGCAATCCATTGCGGCTGGTGGGCTCCACCGGGATGCTCACCAGCGGAGCATCCAGCAGGGTGCTCCTGAGGAGTGGCATCGGGGACTCTTTCCTCTTAGCTTCAAGATTCCGGCCCTGGTGCGATGACCCTGGCCCCCCCCACCCCCCGGGCAGACCAGCTGCCGGCGCCCCTGCAGCTGCCCTGGGATCTGCGGCTCACCCCGGAGCAGTTCGAGCGGGTGTGCCAGGCGAACCCGGAGGCTGTGCTCGAACTCGCTGCCGATGGTCAGCTGATCCCGATGACGCCCACCGGCGGAGACACAGGTAGCCGCAATCAAGCTCTCGGTGCCCTGCTCTGGCTGGCGGTGCGCCAGTGCGGCCTCCCCCTCAAGCTGTTCGACAGCTCCACCTGCTTCCGCCTGCCGGATGGCTCGGTGCTCAGCCCCGATGCCTCCCTGGTGCGCCTGGAGCGCTGGCAGGCGCTCACCCCGGAGCAGCGGCGCAGTTTTCCTCCCCTCTGCCCCGATCTGGTGGTGGAGCTCGCCAGCCCGTCCGACGAGGGTCCCCGTGGCGTGAGCGCCCTGCGCCGCAAGATGGAGCTCTACCGCCGCAATGGTGCCCAGCTCGGCTGGCTGCTGCTGCCCGCTGAGCGGGCCGTGGAGGTCTGGCACGGCAAACACTCCGATCCCCCGGAGCGTCTGCAGCCGGCTCAGGTGCTCGATGCCGGTGCCCTGTTCCCCGGTCTGCAGATCGACTTGGCGGAGGTGTGGCAGGGGTGAGCCGGCTCCTGCCGCTCAGCCCGACGCCCCGTCCCAGTAGCGGCCCCCATCGCTGCGGCGGCGGCGGTGGCGGTGCGCTTCCCGCTGGCTGAACTGGCTCACGCTCGGGTTGGCGGCCACCGGATCCACGTGTGCCACCTGCTCCCAGAGGTCGCGCGGGACCCAGCGCACCAGGTGCTGCACCCGATCCAGGCGGGTCACGTGGCACCAGCGGCTGGTGCCGCACTGGGGGCAGACCAGCTCCTCCAGCCACTCGTTGCTCAGCACCAGCACCGGGTAGGCCTGCAGCACCAGTTTGGCGTTCTTGTCGCTCATGCCGCGGGCCCGGAGCTCCTCCGGTTTCAGCAGGTGCAGGAAGTACTTCTGCCCGGTGCCGTGGATGCGCTGCTCCGGATGGGCCGGGCAGAACAGCTCCCGGCGGTGGGAGCGGGTGCGCTTGCGCTCCGGGTGGAGGAGTTTGTTTTCTAGCGGTTCAATGGCGGACTCGTGGGTACTCACCAACGGAGCAGAGCTTGGATCGCATCTGGATGCTTACGTAGTTCTGCAGGGCAGGAAGCGTGCCCTCCGACACAATTTCATGCCCACCCCACCCTGCGCGAACTGCCAGATTGGGGTACCACCCGCGCTGGCGCCATGGAGGCAGCATCCCGGGATTCCGCCGCGGGCAATGCCGCTCCGTCTGGCTTCCAGGTGCTTCGCCAGCAGCGCCATGCCATCTGGCTGGAGGATCTCACCCGCCGCCTCCGGCAGCTCCTGCTCCAGACCGGCGAGCAGGCGGAAGGGCCTCTGCAGATCCTGCTCTTCGGCTCCCGCGCCCGGGGCGACTGGGATGGCTACTCCGATACAGACCTGCTCGTGGTGGCTCCCAACCGGGCCGAGGCCGAGCGCTGGGCCGATCTGCTGCTCGAGGCCGGCCTCGCCCACGACGTGGTGGCCCTGGATCAGCCCACCTGGAGTGGCATGGAAACCTCCGATTCCCCCCACTGGCGCGCCGTGAAGCGCCAGGCCGTGCCGCTGCTTCTGCGGGAGCCATGAACGCCCGCCCCCAGGCCTGGCTGCGCCAGGCCCGCAATGATCTTGAGCTGGCGCAGCTCGCCCACGACAATGGCTTCCTCGCCCAGGCCTGCTATTTCGCCTCCCAGGCCGCTGAAAAGGCACTCAAGAGCGCCCTCCTTGAACTCGGGCTCGAGCCACCCCACACCCATGTACTAGGCGACCTTCTGCAGCGGCTCCGCGAGGCCGGGATCGACACGTCGGCCCTCGAGAGCCTCTCCCTGCGCGCGCTGAGCCGCATGAGCGTCACCTCCCGCTATCCGATCGATGCCACTCCGCCATCGGAGCTGTTCGATCAACCCGAAACAGACCAGGCGATCCGCCTGGCTGACGCCGTGATTGAGGCGATCGCGGCGCTCGATTGAACGCTGCTGGAGCGAACGCTGAGGATGAGGGGCGCCCTCAGCGCCGCAGCCAGTCGGTCACGCCGCCCGGTTTGTCGATCAGTTCGATGCCCTGGGCCAGGAGCTCAGCCCGGATCCGATCCGCCGTAGCGAAATCGCGGCTGGCCTTGGCGGCGCGGCGCTCCTCGATCCGGGCAGCGATCTCAGCCTCCGATGGTCCTGCGGGCTCGGTTGCGGCGGCCGCTTCCGCCTCCAGCCCCAGCACCCCCGCCAGCTCCACCAGCAGCCGCCAGCGGGCCTCCAGCTCCGCTTCTGAGGCAGGGCTTTCCCCCCGCTCCAGCCGGTTTGCCAGGCCCCGCAGCGGCCGCGCCAGCTCGAACAGCACCGCCAGCGCCGCGGAGCTGTTCAGGTCGTCGTCCATGGCGGCCACGAAGCGGCTGCGCGCTTCTCCGAGGGCCTCAGACAGAGATTGGGCCTGCTCCTCCGGCTGCTGGGCCTGTGCCGCCGCGGCGCTCCACCCCAGGCTGGCCCCGTGGCGCTGGCCCAGCCCCAGGGCCGCGTCGAGCCCCCGCCAGCCTGTGGCCGCCGCCTCCAGGCCCTCGGCCGTGAAATCCAGCGGCTTGCGGTAGTGCGCCTGCAGCACGAACAGCCGCAGCGTCATCGCGTTCACCCCCGATTCCAGCAGCGCCCGGATCGTGGTGAAGTTCCCGAGCGATTTGCTCATCTTCTCGCCGCCCACGTTCACCATGCCGTTGTGCAGCCAGAAGCGGGCCAGCTCCTTGCCCGTGGCCGCCTCCGACTGGGCGATCTCGTTCTCGTGGTGGGGAAAGATCAGATCGGTGCCGCCCAGGTGGATGTCGATCGTGTCGCCCAGTTCCTCGCGCACCATCGCCGAGCACTCGATGTGCCAGCCCGGCCGGCCCGGCCCCCAGGGGGAGGGGAAGCTCGGCTCGCCGGGCTTGGCCCCCTTCCACAGGGCGAAATCCCAGGGGTGCTGCTTGCGGGCCTCCTCCTCGGCCTCCAGGCGGCCGCTGGCGCCCTCCTGCTGCTCGCTCAGGTCGCGGCCGCTGAGCTTGCCGTAGTTGGCCCGGCTGTTCACCGCGAAGTACACGTCTCCTTCGGCGGAGTAGGCGGCGCCACGGTCCACCAGCTCACCGATCAGCTGGCGGATTGCCCCCAGGCTGCCGGTGGCCCTTGGCATCCGGTCCGCCGGCAGGATGTTGAGGGCCGCCATGTCCTGGCGAAAGGCCTTGATGTTGCGCTCGCTCACCGCCTCCATCGAGCTGCCCTCCTCGGCGGCGCGGCGGAGGATTTTGTCGTCGATGTCGGTGTAGTTCTGCACGAACGTCACCGCATAGCCGCTCCAGAGCAGGTAGCGGCGCAGCAC